>DASWQK010000661.1:0-5778 GCA_036403735.1 Pyrinomonadaceae bacterium | reverse complement strand
TCTCGGAATTGTCAGCATGGCGGAACGGAGTGAGATCGATCACGTGCTGAATCTCGCCGGCATCCGCGAACAGTTTTCAATAGTGGTGAGTGCTGCGATCGATCTCAATCACAAGCCCGCGCCGGATTGCTACGAGCGGGCGCTGAGCTTGCTGAATAGCCGGCGCCGCGCTGATCGAAAGTTGCCGGTGCTGGCGTCGGAATGCGTTGTGATTGAAGACGCCCCGCCCGGAATCGAAGCGGGGCGCGGGGCCGGCATGAGAACGATTGGAGTTACTACGACCGTGGCCGAAAAAGCTCTGCGCGAAGCTGGCGCTGACGTTGTTACCTCCAACCTTTCCGACTGGAACGCCGACGCGGTACACCATTTGTTTGGGTGATCTGTCAGTACCCGGAGCGGTAGCGACGGGGGGTCAGTCATTCACAACATCCGGCCCGATCGATACGCTACCGGTACTGACAAGTCATGCCACGAACAATCGTAGTTGGTGACATCCACGGATGCTTCGACGAACTAACCGACCTGCTCGATCTGATCAAGTTGCAAAAAGATGATCGCGTCGTGGCGGTTGGGGATCTCATCACTAAGGGACCGAAGGACCGCGAGGTGCTCGATCTCTTTATCTCGGATGGCCGCTTCGCGTCCGTCGTCGGCAATCACGACAGGGCGATCAGGCAAAAGCTGCGCGGTGAACCTGTGCGCCTGACAAAAGCGGAGCGCCAGACTCTGGTCGAGCTTGAACTGAATCGCGAACGTTACGCTGCTTACCTGCGATCGCTGCCTTACACAATTGATCTGGGATCATATCTCGTCGTGCACGCGGGTGTGCGGCCCGGCGTGGCGCTCGACGCGCAGATGGCCAGCGACATGACTGATATCCGCACCATGGGTGCCGATCCGTCGCGGCGCAGAGGTGTGCCCTGGTACAGAGTCTATCAAGGCCCACAGACAATTCTCTTCGGCCATTGGCCGGCAAAAATCCCTCGCCGCGGACCGAACGCCATTGGTATCGACACCGCCTGTGTGTACGGAGGTCGTCTCACCGCCTTTATTATCGATACGGAAGAACTTGTTAGTGTGAAGGCGCGCCACAGTTACGCGAAGAAGCGTTAGCCATTTGCGAGATGCGGCGACCGATATCGTGCTCCTGACGCAAAGACGCTTCGAAAATCGTCCACTCGAATGCCGTGAATTCATACGATTCAGTTACGAGTTTTTGACATCGCAATTCTGATTTCTCCCAATCGCCCAAAACGAACAACCAACCCAAAGCTATTGGCTTCGGAGTGTTATTGAAGGAACACGAGTTGCTGAAGTTTCCACTGAAGCTGTCGGCGGAATCCGAAAATGAGTCTGTGAATCGTCTATTGAATCTACGAATCTACCATGCAAGCCATATCAAATATCTCTATCAAAAATCGACTAATGGCAGCCCAACCTGCGAAAGCGAAACTGAGTCTGGCGCCCGCGCCGGAGAGGCGGCTGCTCAATCGCGAGTTAAGCCTGATCGAATTCTTCCGTCAGGTGTTGGATGAGGCGCGCGAAGCAGGCAATCCGCTGCTTGAGCGACTTCGCTTTCTTACTATCTTCTCGAGCATCGTCGACGAGTTTTTCATGGTGCGCGTTTCCGGTTTGAAGGAAGAGATCGAGCACGGATGGGACGAGCCATCGCTCGATGGCATGACCGCCGCCGAGCAACTAACGGAGATTCGCAATCGCCTGCAGCCGATGGTCCTTGAGCAGATGCGATGCCTGAAGGAAGACGTCCTGCCGGCGCTGGCGAGCGAAGGCATCGTCGTCGCTCCTTATGAATCATTGACGAAAGCAGAGCGCGATCAGGCGGACGAGTATTTCGCGCGCGAAGTGTTTCCCGTGCTGACACCGCTGGCGGTCGATCCGGCGCACCCGTTTCCCTACATCTCCGGCTTGAGTCTGAACTTCGGAATCATAGTTCGCTCAAACGATGATGAAGTTCGCTCAAACGATGATGAAGGTAGCCAGACGCGTTTCATCAGATTGAAAGTTCCGCCATCTCTGCCTGGTTTGGTCCAGGTGGGCGATTCGACCCGGTACACATTTCTCAGCCAGGTGATCGCCGGCAATCTGGGCTCGCTGTTTCATGGAATGACCGTCGAGCACGCTCACATGTTTCGCGTTACCCGCGATGCCGATATCGATATTCGCGCCGAAGAGGCGGACGACCTGCTGCGCGCGCTGCAACAGGGCTTGCGAAAGCGGCGCTTTGGATCGCCCGTCAGGTTGGAAGTCGGGCCGGACATGACGGATGAGATGCTGCTCAATCTGATGGAGTCAATTGGCGTCGAGCCCGACGACATTTACATTCTCGACGGCCCCTTGAACATTCTCGATCTTGGCGCGCTCTGCGACCTGGAGCGGCCGGATCTGAAATACAAACCGCTGCGAACAGTTCGCCCGAAAAGTCTGATTGAAGCGAAATCGGTTTTTGATGTTATTAAGCGCGGCGATGTGCTCTTACATCATCCGTACACAGACTATTCGATGGTGACGAATTTCATTCGCGCCGCCGCGAACGATCCGAAGGTATTGGCGATCAAGATTTGTTTGTATCGCACCGGACAACAATCAGAAATCGCCGAAATACTGCGACAGGCGGGCGAGCAGGGGAAGCAGGTCACTGCTTTGATCGAGTTGAAGGCGCGCTTTGATGAAGAGAACAACATCGAGTGGGCCCAGCGACTTGAGCGCGCCGGCGTTCACGTCGTTTATGGATTAATTGGCCTGAAGACGCATTGCAAACTGACGCTGGTAGTGCGTCGCGAAGGACAGGCGCTGCGGCGTTACGTTCACATCGCCACCGGGAATTACAATCCGACCTTATCTTCGACGTACACGGACCTCGGCATTTTTACCGCGGACGAGGCGATTGGCGAAGACGCCACGGAGTTCTTTAATTATCTCACCGCGTATTCGAAACAGAAGGATTATCGCAAGCTCCTGGTGTCGCCCGCGAATCTGCGCGAGAAACTGACCAGCCTGATCGAGCGAGAGACCGCGCATGCTAAAGCCGGCCGTCCCGCGCGCATCATCGCCAAGCTCAACCGGCTGGCTGACGCCAACATCATCGCAAGTCTTTATGAAGCGTCGCAGGCAGGCGTCTCGATCGATCTCATCATTCGGGGCATTTGCATGCTGCGTCCCGGAGTGCCCGGCCTGTCCGACAACATTCGCGTGCGCAGCATCGTCGGCAGGTTACTCGAACACAGCCGGGTCATCTATTTCGCCAATGACGGGAACGAAGAAATTTACATGGGCAGCGCCGACTGGATGGTGCGCAACCTGAACCGCCGCGTAGAGGTTGTTTGCCCGATTGATGATCCGAAACTGCGCGCTTACCTGAAGGACGAGGTGCTTCAGTCTTATTTGCGCGACAACGTCAATGCGCGCGAGCTTTCTCCCGAAGGATTGTACAAGCCGGTTGTCCCCGCCTCCGGTGAAGCACCTTTCGATAGTCAGACGTACTTTGAAGGTGCGGAAGTGCTTGGTTGATTCCCCCGAGGTAAAGAGAGAATCGGAGGGTATGAAAATGTTCGCAACCAAAAGAATTCAAGCGATGGTCATAGTCGCAATCGTAGGTCTCGGTTTATTACCGGCGACGTTAAAGGCGCAGAAAGACGGTAAGAGCAAGGAACCCAAACCCATTCCAGCAGAGGCGCGCGCGGTACTTTGGCAAGAGCCAACTGACATCACTTCGCGCGATCTGTTTCTCGGTTCGGGTGGAGATGCCGCCAAGCCCGATTTGTCGCACGTCGTATTTCTTAAAGATGAGACGCGCAGCTATTCGAAGAAATATCGCGTCCGCGACGGCGCCGGAAAGGAATGGGTGGTAAAGATCGGAACGGAAGCGCAACCGGAAACTGCAGCGACGCGCCTGGTGTGGGCAGTCGGATATTACGCCGATGTTACCTATCTCGTCCCGCACGTTAGCATCGAAGGCAAGGGTGATTTCGACAACGTGCGATTCGAAGCCCGCGGCGATGGCGTAAAGCGTTTGGACCAGCGATGGGACTGGGAAAAGAATCCCTTTGTGGGAACGAAAGAGCTGGCTGGGTTGAAAGTTTTAATGGCGTTAATGAACAACTGGGACATTCAAAATCACAACAACAACGTCTTGCTGGTGAGTGATCAAGCCACTGGCGAGAAGGTGGCCCAATACATGGACACCGATCTGGGCGCGAGCTTTGCAAAAGAAGGCAACATCCTGGGTCATACGCGCGGGCGTCCGGATCAGTACGTGGCTGACACCAAGTTTGTTAAGGGAGTAAAAAACGGAAAAGTGGAGTTCGACTACCATGGCAAGAACCAGAACCTGCTAAAAGACATCACGGTCGAACAAGCGAAATGGATTGGCGGCATCCTGTCGCAACTGAGCGAGCAACAAGTCCGCGATGCGTTTCGAGCCGCGAATTACAGCCCGGAGGAAATCGAGAGTCTTACCAGAACCGTTATGGCGCGAATAGGTGAGTTGGAAAAACTCGCGGGGTAATCGTGTCTGATTGTTTTCTGCCTTCTCACTTTGGGAGAAGGGGCGGGGATGAGGGTTTAGCTGAGCACGACATTCATTTTGTTTCTTTCTTCAAGCCACTCTGCAAAGATTTGCAGAGTGGCTTGAAGCGCGTTCATCAGAAGGGGAATTTTCTAGGCCCTCACCCCAACCCTCTCCCAATGGGAGAGGGAGCAAGAGGCGATAAACCGGATGCAAAAAAAGATTCGCATCATCGACCTGCTCTATCCGCACTGGGGCACACTCAGCCTCGCCTTCATCGCAGTCCTGGGTGAAAGCATCACCGATTTGCTCGAGCCCTGGCCGCTGAAGATCGTTTTTGATTACGTCTTCGGCTCAAAGCGAATGCCTGACTGGTTGGCGAGCGTCGTCAGCTATCTTGGCACCGATAAGTTTTCCATTCTGAACTTCGCCGTGCTGGCGGTCATCGTGATTGCGATCTTCGGCGCGGTTAGCAGCTATTTCGAAAAGTATCTGACGACCAGCGTGGGCCAATGGGTCATGCACGATCTGCGGCGCGTGCTTTACAGTCACATTCAAAGGCTCTCGCTCTCTTATCACGATCAAAAACGCACCGGCGATCTAATCAGCCGGGTCACGACCGACATTGATGCGGTGCAAAGCCTGATCTCGCAGGTGATGCTGGGGATGCTGGTCAATGTGTTCACGCTCGCCGGCATGATGATCGTGATGCTCTATTTGAACTGGGCATTCACGGTGATCGCGCTGCTGGTCGCGCCGGCGCTCTTCTTCGTGGTCTATCACTACACGCATCGCATCAAGAACGCGTCGCGGGCGATGCGACAGCAGGAAGGTGAAGTTGTTTCCGTCCTGGAAGAAGTGCTCTCGTCGATTCGCGTCGTGAAAGCATTTGCGCGCGAAGATTATGAACAGAAGCGCTTCGAGCGGGAGAGCCGCGAGAGCGTCGAGAAGGCCCTGCGCGCGCGTAACTTCAAAGCAAAGCTGCCGCCGCTCGTCGAGATTATTGTCGCTGCCGGGACGTGTCTGGTTCTTTGGTATGGCGCGCGACTCGTTTTGACTGGTGCGCTGACTTCCGGTGAGCTGCTGGTTTTCCTGCTGTATCTCGGCAAGATGTACAAGCCGATGCGCGAGCTTTCAAAGATGACGGACACGATTTCAAAAGCCGACGTGGGCTGGGAACGTATTCGCGAGGTTTTGGAGAACGAGACTCAAGTCCGTGATTTGCCGGGTGCGAAGCGTGCGCCAAGATTCAA
>DASWQK010000660.1:0-2167 GCA_036403735.1 Pyrinomonadaceae bacterium | reverse complement strand
TTTTCGAGCAGCCCTTCCGCCCGCTTTCGCATGTCGGGGTCGGGGCTGTTATGGGCGATTGGTTCAAGCAGTTGACGGGCTTCCGCAAATCTCTCCTGGCGCAGGTAAAGCTGGGCCAACATAAATAGCATGCGATGATTCGCCGGCGAGATTTTCAGCGCACGTTTCAGCAAATCGATCGTTTCATCAACTTCTTCGTTTCGTACCACGTTGACGAAGCCCAACAGCGAGTAGCTTTCCGGAAAGTCTGGTTTCAATGCGATCGCTTTCTTTAGCTCGGCGCGCATAGTACCGGCGACCTCAGGCGAATAACTCGATACGACGCGATATTCGTTCATACTCAAACTGCTCAACGCGAAGGCGTAATAATAATGAGTCAGATAATTCTGCGAGTTGGCCGCGACTGCCTTTTCCAGATACGGCCGCGCATCTTCCATGCGACCCTGTCGCACGCGCAACATGCCGTACGCCGCTTCGGCCATCGGCAAATCCGGACTCAGAGCGAGTGCTTGTTGAATTTGCGCCTCGGCGCCGGCAAGTTGTCGCGTGTGCAATAAAAGATCGCCGAGATATGCATGGGCTTCCGCCTCAGCTATCGGCGCGCTCTGCATCTCTGAATCAAAATCAAGCTTGTGCTCGAAAGTAATTCCGGTCGCCATATACTTCGCGCCCTGGATGTAAGACTTAAAATCCTTTTCGAGTGAATCAATGCTGCTTTGGAAGGCCTGCTGAAACGCCTCATCGATCGTGGCGTTGGCGCGCAGCTGATCGACGAACTTCGCGAGTTGTGGCCGGTGCTTTTGACCATCACCCTGAAGCAGGTAATGCATGAGCATCCACGACTCGGCATAGAAAACATTCATCTTGTTGCCTTCGTTGTAATACGGCGACTTGTAATCAACCGCAAACAGCGTGCGCAACGGCAGGAACTTGTTCTCTCTTAAATAAAGGACGTGGTTCGCGATGAGATCGCCGAGAATTACTCTTCGATAGTCGTCCTTAATGTCGAACGTGCTGTAGTACTCGGCGAGTCCTTCGTTGAACCAAAGCGGCACGGTCGCGCCCATGGTGTTCTCGACCAGCAGATGGACATACTCGTGAAAGATTGTGCGGAATGGTTGCTCGTCGGAAGACTTTTCCGTCGTCAGCGTGATGTAGTTCACGTCTTCGCCCGGTTGAAAATAACCGGCGACATTGGGATTGACCTTGAACGGCTTGTACGAGCTGTCGCTCTTAAAGACGATAACCGTGGTCGGCACCGGCGAGTTGATCGTAATTGTCGGAAACAACAAACTAAACACCTGGCGAAATTGTTCGAGGCGATTCGCGACCAAACGAATGTCCTTCTCGCTGGCGTTGCCGACCAGCGTGAAGTTCTTTGAATGAACACTGGTCCAGGTGTCTTTGGCGGTGGCTGATGCGGCGGCGCTGGTAACAAGAAGAGCGATGGAGATACCAAGGATGGCCGTTCGCAAGGGACGAAATTTCATTGTGAGACCTCTCTAAAAACCTAATCAATGCGCGGCGGTAATTCCGTTCGGGAGGAAGTCGAACCACGACGGGAAAGTCGAATTTTACGGAGTGCCACTTTGCCTGTCAAACGCGGATAACGTTGTCGCCAACGCCGTGATACAATCCGCGTCCACGACCGTTAATTAGCGTAACCGCGCCCGACACGGCAGCGTCATAACGATCTTATCAGTCCGGTTTCTTTCAAAATCGAAAGTTGATCCGATAAACACCAATGGCGGGCAGTAGCCCGCCTCTAAACGAAATTCGAAGTACAGGAGAAAGTCATGAAAAAACTCTACCCGCTGGCCATCGCTCTGGCTCTGTTCACTTTCACATCGATCGTTTTCGCGCGCGAAGCGAAGCTGGTGCGCTATCCCAGCTATTCCAACGGGCGCATCACCTTCACTTATCTGGGTGATATTTGGACCGCTGATGAAAACGGTCAGAACGTTCAGCGTCTCACCGTGAACAAAGCGCGTGATGCTTATCCGCGTTTTTCGCCGGACGGAAAATGGATTGCCTTCTCGAGCGACCGCAACGGCAACCTCGATGTCTATCTCATTCCCGCGACGGGCGGCACCGCAAAGCAGTTGACGCATCACTCGGCGGATGACGTAGTGCTGGGTTGGACGCCAGACGGCACGGGCGTGCTCTT
>DASWQK010000659.1:0-3504 GCA_036403735.1 Pyrinomonadaceae bacterium | reverse complement strand
CCGGCAATGACGGCCGCCGGCCGCAAACCAAAAATTCTTCGTGCGGCAAAATTAGCGAACGCACGTCACTTCGCCGCGCGAACACGGAATTTGTCGGTTAATAGGGTCGAATCCGAATTAAACAGGCTATGCGACAAATCTCACTCTTTCGTTATTATATGGCACGTTAAATGCATAGTAATGCTAAAAACCGGACGCGACCAAGCGCGTTTTCGTTCGCTCAAAATTGTACTGATTTCATAGGGATGTGCAACTCTACGATGGCGGCCTTTTACCCAAACAACCCTAACCAGCAGAAGGTGGTTGATCGCGTTAGCCATATGAGTTAATAATTGGATTATTATTTGCGATGCCAAACAAATAGTTGGAGGGTTTTTTGCGTTTGAAACGAGGAATGTCATGGTTATTGGATCAGTGAGCGTTGTCTTTGGGTTGGCGGCGGTTACTGCTTTTTCCGGAAACCCGATGGGCACCGCATGTATGGCTCCCCCACTTTCATTTGAAGCCATTGACCAATTAAATCCGCAAAGCTTCGTCCCCTCCTTCAGCACTGATGGGCGGGCTGTGGAGGCCTCTACGAGAGATCGCGCAGCGACCGAACCACAACTCGCGCCTGATCTCGTCCACGTCGCGCAAACCGCCCAACCACGGCTCCAGCGGGCGATCGCGGCGGGCCTTGCCCAGGCAGAGCTGGCTTGTCTCGTCTCGGCGTCGATCAGCAGGCTGTCGCAGGTTTTGAAGATGGCCAGTTCCCGGCCCTGTTCGCGGCGGTGGGTGATCTGTCCGCAGCGGTCACCGACGCGGCCATCTCGGCGGCTACGGATTCCGCGGGGAGCGTGGTCATCATTAACGCGAATCGGTCGGTCCGCAGTACGTCCAGCCGGGTGGCGGTGGCGTTTCGTCAACGAATACGGCAGGCGTATTTGGCATTGCCGATCCAAATCAATCCGCTGGGGGCACAATCACGGTCCGACGGACTGCGGCACTTCCAGTAAGTTCAACGCGCTAGCATGAGCGAGCCGGGCCAGGGCCCGCCTTAGTCAGAGAAACCGCAAAATGAATTTCGCGAATCAATTTCTCAATCAACCCTATGAGACGGCGTTAAAGGACGAATCCTTCACAGGGTTGAACCAGGTTCGCGATTTTCTTTCGCGTCAATGGCGCCTGATCGCCATCATCGCCGGTTTGTCGATCGTCCTCGGTGCGCTCTACATCTTGACGTCGCCAACGAAATACACCGCGCAAGCGGACATGATCATCGATACCAAAAAAGTCACGTGGACCCAATCTGAGTTGTCGACTGAAAAACTATCGGTCGAAGACGCTTCCGTCGAAAGCGAAATTGAAACCACCAAGTCCGAAACGGTGGCTTTGGCCGTTATCAAGCGATTGCATTTGACGGACGATCCGGAGTTTACCGGGGCAAGGCACAGCATTTTGCCGCGCATATTTAATCTATTGCGTTCATCACCCAGCTTGGACAATTCCAAGCCGGCGGTATCCAACGACGAATTATCGCGGCAGGCGTTGGGTGTCTTCAAGAGTAATCTGAAGGTCTTGCGGCTTGGCCGCAGCTATATCGAACAGATTCAATATACTTCCCTAAGCAGGGACAAGGCTGCGACGATCGCCAACGCGGTAGCGGATGCCTACATCGAAGATCAGTTGCAAGCGAAGTTTGAAGCGACCCGCCGTGCGAGCGAATGGTTGCAGCTGCGGATCGGAGAGCTGCGCCAGCAGGCCAGCAATGCTTTCAAAGAGGTTCAAGACTTTAAATCCGAAAACAGCATCATCATCGGAGTAGATGGAAAGTTAGCGAGTGAAGTCGAACTTGATCAGCTTGGCACCGCGCTAGCCAAGGCCCGATCCGATACCACTCAGGCGAGAGCAAAGGCTGATCGTATAACGCGTGTCATGGAGCAGCGATCGAACAAAGGAAACCTTGAGATTCCCGACCCCGTCGTAACCGACGCCTTAAGCAATCCTGTGATCACCAGGCTCCGCCAGCAATTTCTGGACGATCAGGGCAAAGAATCGGAATGGAGCTCCCGTTACGGGCCGGATCACACAGCGGCACGAAATCTTCGCGCTGAGATGGCTGGTCTCCAACGCGCGATTTGGGACGAAGTTTCCCGGATTGCCGAGAGTTACAAGAGTGAGCTGCAAATTGCCCGAAGCCAGGAAGAGGCGATTGATAAGCGGATGATGGAAGTTTTCCAGAAGTCCGCCTCGGCGCGGCAGTCGCAGGTGCGGCTGCGTGAACTCGAGACTGCATCCAACACGTACCGCGGAATTTATGAAACGTTTTTGACCCGGTTCACACAATCCGTTCAGCAGCAATCGTTCCCCTCCACTGAGGCCAGACTGGTGACAGTGGCCGCCCCCCCGAGCCAACCCAGTTCACCCAAGATCGCGTTGACGATGGCACTGGCAACGCTGTGCGGGTTAGGCATTGGAGCAATCGCCGCGTTTGCTCGTGAACAAATGAATCGCCAGATCCACACCCGCGCACAGATTGAAGGGCTGTTAAACACGAGTTGTCTTGCCGTGCTGCCGGCTTTCAAGACGGCTAAGCCCGTTCTTAGCCGGCTGCGTGCCACGCGCGACTCTCGAGCGTTCCGTCAAATCATCGAGGCAGCACCGTTCTCTTCGACTGCGGAGGCACTTCGATATATCAAGGTGGCGATCGATCTTCATCCCACTGGAGCCAAAATCATCGGCGTCGTATCTGCACTGACCGGCGAGGGCAAGACGACCGTCGCGACCAGTTTTGCGGCTTTTCTCGCTAAGGCCGGCGCGCGTACTCTCTTGATCGATGCGGATTTGCGAAATCCCGCAATGACCAGAGCGCTCGGATACTCAAACGCGCCAGGATTGCTCAATATGGTCGCGGACAGATCTGATTTCAGAGACCTGGTGATTTCGGATATCAACTTCAAATTCGACTTCTTACCCGCCTCGACTCGGATCAAGACGTCCAACAGTTCGGATATTCTCACGACTTCTACCATGAAGGACATGCTCAAGGCGGCAAGTAGCGAGTACGATTATATTCTCGTTGACCTGCCGCCTATCCTTCCGGTCGTGGACGTCAAAGCCAGCGCCCATTTATTTGATGCTTTCGTCTTGGTGGTCGAGTGGGGGGCGACGTCGACCGATGAAATCATCAAGGCTGTACGCACATCCGCGGTTTTATCGGAGCGGCTCTTGGGCGCGGTGCTGAACAAGACCGACGAAGCCGTTATGCGCCGTTTTGAGGGATATTCGGATCGACGCTACATGTATTACTCTAATGAAAATATTCCGCCGGAAGCAGCTTAGCTCCGTATCGGGTGTTTCGGTTGTTGCTCGGTCTTGCCAATGTGCGGGGTCTGTTGCTGGCAGTGTGCGGCGTCGGGCTTCTTTGGGGGTACTCTTCCCGACGAGCGAGGCCACCGACGACTTTAGACATTTAGAAGGTCAGCTGCTGTAGCCTGAGACGTTCAGTCCTAAAGCTTTGGAAAG
>DASWQK010000658.1:0-4452 GCA_036403735.1 Pyrinomonadaceae bacterium | reverse complement strand
GGCGTGATGAGTCCGCACGGACCGACCGGCTGGCGCACGCACATCGCAAACTTATTCGGCATCTCGGCGGGGGTCGTGAATCCGTGCAGGCGCCGGCCTTCGCCCGCAGCGTAGTAAGTGCAATCGATCGCTTCCTGCACGTCGCCGCCGGCTTCTTTTAAGACTTTGCCCATTTCGCGCGTCATGTCGCGCGTGTATTTTTCTTTATCGCGGATCAGAATTTCGCCGACCCGAAAAAGAATTTCGGCCCGACGCGGTGCGGGTGTTTGTCGCCAACCGTCGAAGGCTTTCGTCGCGGCGGCCACGGCGGCATCGACATCGGCTTCAGTGGACTGCGGAAAGCGGCCGATGAGATCGCGAGTATCAGCTGGATTACGATTCTCGATCCATTCGCCGCGCGAGCTCGGCACCCAGCGTCCGCCGATGTAGTTAGGGTACGTTTGAGATTGCTTCTTAGTGGCAGTCGAGCGAGATTTTTTTGCGAGTACTTTTTTTGCTTGCGCCATGACGGTGAGGGTATGGGTCGTTGGGTGAAGGGTATTGATTCATTAACTCATTGATTCATTGGATCAATGAACCAATGGTTCAATCTAATTACACCCAACACCCTAACCCTGACACCCGTTCTCCTACTGATAAGTAAACTGGACGATGCGCGACGTGATGCGGTTCTCAGGACGAAAATAGCTGGACAGATTCAGCACGATTGCATCGCCGGCCTTCAGTGATTCAATAACATGCTGGAAATCCGCGAGCGTGTTTACCGGAATGCGATTAATGCGCGTGACGACTTCGCCTTCTCTAACGCGAATCGAATCGGGAAGATCAGCCACCAGCCCGTTCGGATCTACTTCTTTTACATAAAGACCCTTAACGCCGTTCAGGTGGTTATCTTCAATCGTCTTCGACGTGAGTTCGGCCAGGGTCAGACCCAGCCGCGCACTATTGCTCTTGTCCTTTTCAGTTTTGTCCCGCGGCAACACTTCACTATCGTGCGAGATCGATTCGGTACGATCCGCGAGCACGGCGCTGGCGGTGCGCCGCTCAAACTTCCCATCGACCTCGTGCAGGAAGGTCAACGTCACAGTCTGGCCCACCTTCGTGGCGGCGACTTTGGCGATCAAGTCATTCGAATCCTGCACGGGCTGGCCATTGAATTCGACGATCACGTCATTGATTTGAATTCCCGCTTTAGCCGCCGGCGTCGGCTCGCCGCTGCGATCGGGCGGCATATCAACCACCACGGCGCCTTTCGCGTCGGGCAGATGATACACGCGCGCGAATTCTGCATGGACAGACTCAAGTCTCACGCCCAGGAATCCGCGACGGACTCTGCCCTGGGCGATAACTTGCTCGGTGACAAACTTTGCTTCGTTGGAAGGCAAAGCAAAACCAATCCCATTGTAATCGCCGGTCAGGGTCGCGATTTGCGAGTTAACGCCGATCGCTTCGCCGTGCATGTTCACCAGTGGGCCACCGCTGTTGCCGCGATTAATTGCGGCGTCAGTTTGCAGAAAGCGTTGGAAGCTGGAAGTGGTCGTGTCGCGATCTTTCTTGGAAATGATTCCCGCGGTCACGGTCTGGTCCAATCCAAACGGCGAACCAATTGCCAGCACCCAATCGCCGACCTGGGCGGCGTTCGAATCGCCAAACTTCATGACCGGCAGCTCATGATCCGAATCAATCTTGAGCACGGCCAGATCAGTGTCTTTGTCGACGCCGATCACGCGCGCGCGAAAGCGCTCGCCGTTTTGCATCCCGATAGTGATCCTGGTTGCGCCATCAATGACGTGATAGTTCGTCAGGATGTAGCCCTTTGGATCGATGATAAATCCGCTGCCTACTCCATGCGTCGGGCGCGGCGCCTGTCGCCGCAGCATGTCATAGAAAGGATTAGCTGAGCGATCAGTCTTGTCTTCGTTATCGCTTTCCGGGTCGGCGGCTTGGGTCGTGTCAATGTTGACGACGGCGGGCTCAACGCGTTGCGCGATTTCCACAAACGAAGCCGAAAGAGCTTCCGGCGCCCGACTCGCCGACTGAAGTCCGTCCTGCGCCACGGCAGTCCGACCGGCCAGAACTGCGCCGATGCCTATGCCCGCTAAAATGCAGACAGCAGCCAACGACGCGATCCACACGCGCAGCTTACGCAATAGAACCTTTTCCGCGTCAGTTGTTTGATTTAAGGAGTCGAACATCATTCACCGCCTTCGAAATGTTACTGAATCGATCGAGTGAAACACCCACAAGTGATCGGCGCCAGGGGGAGCAGGGTTCAGTGAGTATAAACGAATTCACCTGCTTACCAGAAGTCATGGCCGGAGCAGGACTTTCATGACGCCGGATTCCGCGGCGCGGGCCATCGCAGAGACGCCATCGGTCAAAGCAAATTCTTCGCTGATTAGGTCCTGAACGTCAATCTTATTGTGCTTTAACAACTCAAGTGCCGGCGCGAATCGACCGCATCGGGAACCGATCACGCTGATTTCATCAACGACGATTCTCGCTGCGTTGATGTCCGTCGCACCGTGAAAAGTTGATTTCAACACCAGCACGCCACGCGGACGGAGAAGATCAAGCGCGAGATCGAATCCGGTCGGCGAGCCCGACGCTTCGACTACCACCTCGAATTCACGCGCCCGTTTTGTCGCTTGATTAACGATCTCGGTTTCAATCCCGCGCTGGGCCGCGATCTGCAGTTTCGTTTTATGCCTTCCGATTAGAGTTACTGGCGCGCCGGTGGTGGCGACGACCTGCGCGCACAACAGACCCAGCTTGCCATCGCCGATCACCGCAACTCTTGTGTCGCTCGCGATCGTTGTGCGTTCAAGAATTCCGCAGGCGGCGGCGAGCGGCTCCGTGAACACGGCCTGCTCGTCGGGAATTTCGTCTGGCACAGG
Organism: Pyrinomonadaceae bacterium; assembly: GCA_036403735.1. Lineage (GTDB taxonomy): Bacteria > Acidobacteriota > Blastocatellia > Pyrinomonadales > Pyrinomonadaceae > UBA11740. Next base: position 1,555 of record DASWQK010000658.1, on the reverse strand, counting down.
AAGCAAATTCACGATTGGTAATTTCAGAAACTCAGCGTGCGCGCCATCGCGTCCGACAATGCCGAGCACCGTTCGACCAGGGCAATGACGCGAATCGCCCGAGCGACAGAGATCGCAGAAACCACAGCCAGCGTTGATCTCGCCGACAACCCGTTGGCCCGGTGACAGCAGTCCAACCCCGGGGTCCCCAGACGGGCATCCCGGCTGGGGTGGGGCGGTGAGCGAGGGCTCGTTAGTTGATGAAGCCGTTGCGGGCGCTGACAAGCTTTCGATCACACCAACGAATTCATGGCCCAGCGTTCCCTGGAAGCCTGCGTAGCCGCGGGCGATTTCGAGATCGGTGTTACAGATTCCTGAGAGGGTGACGCGAACGAGTGCCTCGCCGTTCACGTCAGGCCTGAGCATGTCTGCAAGGCTCAGAGTTTTGTTTTCGTAACGCAGGGCTTTCATTGTCACTCGTAGTCGTCGATCCCGGGGTCGAGGAATGGGCCTGAGGTCCGAAGGACCGTCATTCAATAGCCACGGTCGTAAGACCGTGGAATTCTGCGACAAGAGCAATCCAGCGCCGAAGGTGCGGCATTAATTCAGATCATCGGTTGCCCTATGCTGGCCCTTCGGGCCTTGATTTCAATTAAGGCGATCGATCCACGGCCTTACGGCCATGGCTATTGCATGCCGCGCCTTTGGCGCTCACACCTTCAAAACTTCTTCGTCCGTTCGTAGGCGTTGTCTGACGATAGTTCAATCGTCTGCGGATTGCGGGAAATGGTGAGCGGCACGCGCCATTCCATCGATTCGCCGCTGGTCAAAGCGGAGGTTGCGTGCATCCACCAGTTGCCCTCACTGACCCGCGCGACGGCGTGACCGCTCGCGTCGATAGAGACGTTAACCGGTTCGACATTCTGCAATCGCCGCGCGAGAAAATCTTCGAGAGTTTTACCCGGCCGAGCGTTCATCAAATAATCTCGTTCGGTGGCCGAGAAGTCGATCGGATAAAGATTGACCCTGGTGTCGCCGGCAGAAACGGCGGCGCGAAAGATGATCGTTAGATCCTGTTGCGCGCCGCTTCGCAGCGTTTCACCTGGCGCGCCGAAGGCTGTCGGCAGCGTGCGATAGATGCGCCGGCCGGCCCCCACCAGAGTGCCGAGCAGCGCGATTGCCAAAATGATCTGGATCAACCGAATCGCTGGAGAGTCTTGCGGCACGCGATTACTTTCTGAGCCGGCGGACATAGTTGACCAGCTCATCGATTTGATTGTCGGAAAGCTTCTTCTTGAAAGCCGGCATCTTGCCTTTGCCGTTGCTGATCGAGTTATAGATGCGTTCGTCAGAAACGCCGTCCTGCCATTCCCCGCTCGTCAAATCGCGCGCATGATCATGTCTAGCGTGGAGCGATTTAGCGCGCCCGTCTCTGTCGTGACAACTCGCGCATTTGCTGTTGTAAACAGAGGACGCGTCGAACGCGGTGGCTGATGACACGCTTACGTTGCGCGACTTCACTACGCCAATCATCAAAACAGCCATCGAGATTCCCACGACGACCACTGACAGAATT
>DASWQK010000657.1:0-3263 GCA_036403735.1 Pyrinomonadaceae bacterium | reverse complement strand
GCTGCGAGTCGATTGGCGATTGAAGTTCTATAGACATTTGGTCCCTAACGGGACCGCAACCAGATTTTACCGATCACGATGTAACCCAGCTGTGATCTGACGGATCGCAAACTAACAGTTTGCGTTACGAAAGTTTCCCCCAGCCGCCGCCGCTCGGCGTTTCGATGCGCACGCGATCGCCGGCTTCCATTTCCCAACTTCCTTTCGAAGTCAGCTGTTCTTTGTTTCCATCGCGGCGAATGATGTAAGCACGGCCGCGCTCTCCATATTCGCCGCCATGCAATCCGTAAGGAGCGCGTTTACGACGATCGGAGAGCAAAGTCATGCGCGCATCAGCCAGCGTTTCGATTTCGCGAATGGTGCCGTCGCCACCTTTCTGTTTTCCTTTTCCGCCTGAGCCTTTGCGGATGCGATATTCACGGACGCGCAGCGGATACGCATATTCGAGCGCTTCGGCCGGGGTGTTGAGGCTGTTCGTCATGTGCGTGTGCGTCGCATTCATGCCGTCGAGCGCCGGACGCGCGCCCATGCCGCCGGCGACCGTTTCGTAATAAGAGAATTCCGCGCCCGTGCGTGGATCGGTTCCACCCATCGTCAAGTTGTTCATCGTTCCCTGACTGGCCGCGGGAATCCGTGCGGGAACCGCTTGCGACAAGGCCTTGAAAACAGTATCGACAATTCGCTGCGAGGTCTCGACGTTGCCGCCGGCGACCGACGCCGGGTGATTCGCGTTAACGATCGTCCCTTTGGGAGCGATGACACTGATTGGTTCCATCAATCCGGCACTTGCGGGGATGTCACTGCCGACCAGGCAGCGGAAACAATATGAGACTGCTGAAACCGTGATTGCTTCGACCGCATTCACCGCGCCGGAAACCTGGGGCGAGCTGCCGGTAAAATCGACGGTCGCACGGTCACCCTTGATCGTTACCCGCACGCGAATCGGAATCTCGGCTTCGCTGATGCCATCGTCGTCGAGCGCATCTTCTGCCTCGTAGGTTCCGTTGGGTATTTCAGCAATCGCGCGACGCATCATCCGCGATGAATATGAAATCAGGTGTTGCGCGTAATCGCGAGCCTCTTTTTCACCGCGGCGTCTGACAATTTCCAACAGGCGCATCTCGCCGACCTTTAATGATCCGATCTGTGCTTCGAAATCGGCGCGACGCTCGTTACTGCTGCGCACATTCGTGAGGATAAGCTTCATCACGTCATCACAGCTCTCTCCGCCGCGCACAATGCGAACGGGCGGAATGCGCACGCCTTCGCCGTAGACGTCAGTCGCCAGCCCCATCGATCCGGGTGTCGCGCCGCCGATATCAGCGTGATGCGCGCGATTGGCAACGAAGAAAAGCGGTCTTTGATTTTTGGTCTTTGGTCTTTGCCTTTTCTTGCTGTCCACGGCCCACGGCTCACTGCTCACTGCCATTATCAACGTCACGTCCGGCAAATGCGTGCCACCGGCAAACGGATCGTTAACCGCGACCACGTCACCCGGCCCAATCTCAACTTCACGCAGCGCGGCCGCAACGGCCATGGGCATAGACCCGAGATGCACCGGCATATGATCGCCCTGGGCAATCACGCGCCCTGAAGAATCAAATACCGCGCAGGAATAATCGCGACGCTCTTTGATGTTTGGCGAGAATGAAGTGCGGCGCAACGCGACTCCCATCTCTTCAGCAACCGAAGTGTAGAGCGCGCGATAGATTTCGAGAGTGGTTGGATCAAATGCTTTCATGGTTGATTTTCCCGCGCAAGCACTCGCGCGCCAACTCGATAAAACGCTGTCGCTCTTCCGGAGATTCGAATGCCCTGTTTCTGACGATGACGCCGCCCCTGCGAGTAAAGATATCCACCGAGTCATCGGTTGAGACGATCTCATCGACCAACTTCCATTCGTAGACGGTACGCGTATTGTCACCGTCGATTCGAATCTCTTGCGGCGTCAGTTCGACTTCACAGTGGAAAATATTTATGTCGCCGTAACTTTCTTTGTAGAAACGACGAAGTCTTTTTTCGGTTGCTCGCTCGTGCCACCTTGGATACAACGCGGCAACCATGACCGCAACAAGCACAGCCTCAATGACCGCGAGATATGGGTTGTGTAAGAAAGAGACGAAGATTACGTAAATCACCAACCAGTAAAACAGCGTGATGAGAATAGTGCCCTTCCATCGCCACGAACGCACGGCCTTTGACCGCCGCAGAAAACGAAGGGCGGCGTCGACCATGTCTTTCTGCTCATAATTGAATTGGACGCGCACAGTTATAACGTGATTATGAGATTAGCGTGTTCGTCTATACTTGCGATTGCGCTTTCGGGAACCAGCGTCGTCGCCGAGTATTCCGTTATGATGCACGGCGTGCGCAATCGTGAACCTGCCGATAATTCTTCTCGCCGATAGACCGCGGCCCGAATCCTTTTGCGTTCGAAATAAGTTGCGACATAGTCGTGCGGGCGCGCGATCGTCTTAGACGACGAGCTCTTAAATCTCTGAGTCTTCAGCTTTTCGATAACGCCAATCGAACGCACCCGCGCGCTGACAATCTCAACTACGTTCTTTGGTTGCGCGTAACCGTAACGTGACTGATGCGCGCGATGGAACGGTGCCGCGATGTTGCCACGCGTTTGCTTAATCTGAAGCTCGAACGACTGGCCTTTGTATCTGACTGCCAGCGAGCGCTCATGTCTCTGCTTTCCATCCGGAAAACCTTCGTGGCGCAGAGTTGCGCACGCCTGCTTTTCCATCTCGCGAAATATTTTTTCCAGTGCGCGCTGAGACTCTTGGCCCGCTTCCAACATCACTGTATGGCTCTGATCTTTAATCACATCGGCAGCCAACACGCCGACGGCGGACAGCGCGCCCGGCGAAGCAGGCACGAGTACGCGAGGAATCCGCAGCGCGCGGGCCAGAGCTACGGCGTGCAAACCTCCCGCCCCACCGAACGGAACCAGCGCAAAGTCGCGTGGGTCGTGTCCGCGCTCGACCGAGATATGGCGTAGCGCACGCTCCATACCGGCAGTGACCACGTCCAGCACACCTTGTGCCGCTTCGGTCGAGCTGACTTTTCGTTTTGCCGCGGCGCTCATTTGCGACGCGAGTTGGCCCAACGCTTCTTGTGCGCGCGCTTCATCAAGTTTGAATTCACCGCCTAACAGACTCGCGCCGGGGAAATGGCCCAGGACAACATGCGCGTCGGTTACTGTCGGCAAAAGCGCTCGGCCATAGCAGGCCGGGCCGGGATCTGCGCCGGCAGAT
>DASWQK010000656.1:0-2963 GCA_036403735.1 Pyrinomonadaceae bacterium | reverse complement strand
TTTCAGGACCTTGAGTAGACGTTTTTCGATCCGGATGCCAGTCTGCACGCGCTCGACGAGTATCCCTTTGCTAATTGCACCGCTTGCCGGTGCCTTCGTCTTTTTCATGATGCTCCCTCTCATCGCGTTGTTTGGCTTCGTTATGTGTACCAATGTATATAAGTATCATGATACCGTCAAGGTGGAGAGGGCGGCGATAAAAACCGCGACCTGCTGAGGTTGGTGGGACGCGTCATTGCTGAGGTTGGTGTATAGTGCGCCAGCTTGACGTGTTCTTACCGGGAGGGTAACCAATGCCGCGAGAAGATCAATTTATTCCACACCTGATTGTCAGCGACGGAATGGCTGCGTTGAAATTCTATAAAGAAGTGTTCGGCGCCGAAGAGGGGCACAACATGATGGCGCCCGATGGCAAGCGTCTGATGCACGGTGAACTAATGCTCGACGGCCACAAGTTTTTCGTCAGCGACGAGTTTCGACCAGAGGAAGGCGGCTCATGCAAAACGCCGCAGACCCTGGGTGGCACCAGCGTGCGCATTACCTTGATGACGGACGATCCTGATGCCGTTGTCGAACTTGCGGTCGCGCGCGGGGCGACAGTCATCATGCCGGTCCAGGACATGTTCTGGGGAGCGCGCTATGGCCAGCTCCTCGATCCGTTCGGTCACAACTGGGGCATCAATCAGCAGTTGCAAGAACAGACGCCGGCAGAGACTGAAAAAGCCGCGGCCGATTTTTTCGAAAAGCAGTGAGGTGACGGAACCCGGAGCGGCCGGGATCTTAAACTGCACTCAAGTGTGCTGGCGACTAAGTGGGTCACAGTCAGCCTCGATTGGACTTGCCCAACAGATGGTCTCAGCGGAAAGACACAAGCGAATACTGGGAGCGCGGGCGCCCTCGCCCGCTATGAGCGCGAAGCGCGAAATAGTTGCAGCGTCAAGCGGTTTGAGATTGAGCGTGCTGCGCACGCTCGGGCGGGCGAGGGCGCCCGCGCTCCCAGTACTAACTGGCTCGTTCCAGATCGGATCGACTTTTTGGGCACTCGAGTGATCACGACAAAAAAACTGCGGCGCCGAAGCACCGCAGTTTCTTGTTTTTAGAACTGGCTTTGGAAAAGCTCTTATCGTTGTGGCACCGGAGGCGGCGCGCCTTCGGGAACGACCCACAATTCGACAACCCAGCCCTCGCGTGCAGGACCCATGACGGTCGTAACGCGATGCGTATCGATACCGCGCGTATTGACGAGGTAATCGACGATCCTCTGGGACCGCTCTTGCGCCTGCGACCCGCCGGCCTTACGTGACGGATAGACAATCACGTAACCCTGCGATCCTGGTTCCTGTTGCAGCTGAATCGCATAGTTATCCAGGCGCGCCTTCTCGTCATTCCGGGCAATGTCATAGTACTCGTCGAACTTGCGCGGCTTGTTCATGATCGGAATCGATACCGAGCAGCTTGCGGGACACGGCATGCCGAAACCGATGATGTCCAGGGTTGCGCGTACGGTTTGACCGGAGAGGCCCGTCGTATCGACAGTGATGCTGGGTGTTCCCTGACCGCTCGTGATGCGGCCGGCAGAGATGGTCCAGTTAAAGCTGGGCGTAATCCCCGGCGTGCCACCACTGACATGCGCAGTGAAAGTCACCGGCGCGTTTTCGCTGGCAGCTTCCGGACAGGAAACTTCGACCGTCGGGCAGACCGGCCGCGGCGGCGGTGGTGGCGGACACTCAAGCACCACGACTGAAATAGACGAAAAAGCCACGCAACTAAGATCGCGACCGTCATCAACTTCGACGACAGCTTGATAGACGCCCGGCTGTGTTCCCGCGAGGTCCCAGTTTGGACTGGGGCCGTCACCTCTCAGCCGGCCTCCATTCACGGTCCAGCGATAGCGCAACTTAGCGCCGTCGCTGGCGCGCGCGGTCGCTGCCAACTGCACGTGGCTGTCCTCGCAGGTCTTGATGACCATCGGTTCCGCGGCTAGTGAAAGCGTTGGCGGTCCTGATGGGGTTACGTACTTCTTTTTCTTCGGTTTCGCATCCACCTGAAATGAGAGCAGGGACGCGGCCATTGCGGCCATTATGAGGCCAAGCCAGAGACTCTTTCGCGACATCGTTGTTTACCTTTCAAAAATGAGACGTGGCCGGGCAATGGGCCACGTGTGCCAAAGTTTTCGGGAAGTTTAGACTCCCGGCACTCCGAAATCCAGAGATGATAACCAAGTGAAAGGTCCAATGTCCCGGCGTTTCCATCAAGATTCGGCCATTTGCGTGAAAACTTGACGCGGCGGACACCAAACGCGATACATTCAGTTCGTGCAGACTGTTAATGTGCGCGTGTCGGCGCGCGAAATCAAATTCGAAATAAGAATTGGATCCGGTCTAATCAGCGAGCTCGGTGAAGCCGCGCGTAAGGCGCTTGGCCCCGGCACGCGGCGGGCGGCCTTGATTTCGAATCGGAAAGTATTTGACCTGTTTGGCGAGAAAGTCTTGCGCGCGCTTCGCTCGTCAGGCTTTGACTGCAGCGTTTGGTTGATGAAAGACGGCGAGCAGCACAAGTCGATGCGCTCGCTGGAACAGGCGCTGAAGTTTTTCAGCGAATCCGGATTGGAACGGAACGATGCAGTTATTGCGCTGGGCGGCGGAGTCGTGGGCGATCTCGCCGGCTTCGCGGCGGCTACGTATTTGCGCGGGGTCGCTTTCATCAACGTTCCCACAACCCTACTGGCGCAAATCGATGCTTCGGTTGGCGGCAAGACCGGCATCAACACGGGCGCGGGAAAAAATCTGGTCGGAGCTTTTCATCAACCACGTTTGGTCCTGATTGATACTGACACGTTGCAAAGTTTGCCGCAGCGCGAACTAACGGCGGGTTGGTGCGAAGCGGTCAAGCAGGGAGCGGCCGGCGATCGAAAGCTGTTCGATAGAACTGTTCGATTGCTTCGTCGCGGCACAGACTTCAGT
>DASWQK010000655.1:0-11243 GCA_036403735.1 Pyrinomonadaceae bacterium | reverse complement strand
CCTGGTTGCGACGGATCAGCGCGGCGGCACCCGACCATTTGATTTTGCTGATGCGGTGTATCCAAATGCAGTTGGCGGTGATGGTTCAGACATCGGCGCCTACGAAACGCAAAGTGCCGGCGGCTGTGTGCCGACAGCAGTTCCTCCGGCTGTTCAACCAACGACGACGTCCGAAGATACGCCGGTGCAGATAACGCTGACGGGCACGTATTCGCAAAACGTACCGTTAACGTTCAGCATTACCCAGACGCCGGCCAACGGTGCGCTCGGGCCCATCAGTGCGCCAAACTGCAACTTCAATCTTTCGATGACCTGCACCGCTACGGTCACCTACACGCCGGCGGCTAATGCCAGCGGTGCTGATTTGTTCAAGTTCAAGGTGAGCGCCGGCGGACTCGACTCGGATCCCGCGGACGTAAACGTGAGCGTAAGCTCGGTAAATGATCCTCCGACGTTCGGCATTACCAGCAATAATACGGTCGACGAGGACGCGGGCCCGCAGACGGTTAATAACTTCGCTTTCAACCTCTCGCCAGGGGCCGCAAACGAGTCGGCTCAGCTGTTGCAATTCATGGTAACCGGCAACACGAATCCGGGACTCTTCAGTGCAAGTCCAGCCATTGATGCCAGCGGAACTCTGAGCTACACATCCGCGGCTAACGCGAATGGGGCGGCGACGATTACCGTGGTATTGAAGGATGACGGCGGTACGGCGAACGGCGGAAACGATACTTCGACGCCGAAGTCATTCACGATCACCGTTAACTCTGTGAACGACGCGCCATCATTCGCGCTCGGTGGGAATCAAACGGTACTGGAAGACGCTGGCGCGCAAACAGTTGCCAACTTTGCGACCGCTATTTCGGTGGGGCCGCCACAGGAATCTGCGCAGACGGCGCAGTTCATTATCACCAACAATACCAATGCCGGCATGTTCAGCTCGGCTCCCGCACTCAGCCCAACCGGGACGTTGACCTATACGCCGGCGCCGGACGCGAATGGGTCTGCCAATATCACGGTCGTTCTCAAAGACAATGGCGGAACGCTTAACGGAGGCGTAGATACTTCAGCGCCGCAGACGTTTACGATCAATGTCACTCCGGTGAATGATGCGCCGACACTCGACCTGCTCGCCGACAGGATTTTCAACGAAGACGCGCCGACGCAAACCGCGAGTCTTGCCGGTATCAGCGCCGGCGGCGGCGAAGTTCAGGTGCTGACTGTAACTGCTACCTCGAGCAATCCCGCCCTGATCCCGAACCCCACGGTGAACTACACTTCGCCGAGCACAATCGGATCCATCTCGTTCACGTCGCTGGCGGATCAGAATGGCACAGCGATAATCACCGTAACCGTGAATGATGGCGGCGGCACGGCGAACGGCGGCGTGCAGACCGTCACGCGTACCTTTAATGTCACAGTCAACGCAGTTAACGATCCGCCCATAAACAATCTGCCTGGGCCACAAACGATAGCTGAAAATAGTCCGCTGACGTTCTCAACGGCGAATGCGAATCCGATCTCGATCACCGATGTGGATTCAGGCGCCAGCCCGGTGCGCGTGACCTTGACCGCAACGAACGGCGTAATCACTTTGAGTACGATTGCCGGCTTGGCTTTCAGTGTCGGAGACGGAACCGCGGATCCGACAATGACCTTTACCGGAACCCTGGCGAGCATCAACACGGCCCTGCAGGGGATGACGTTCACGCCCACCAACGGCTTTAGCGGTGCCGCAGCATTGCAGATTATTACAAACGATCAGGGGAATACAGGCATCGGTGGCGCTATGTCGGATACCGACACTCTGAGCATCACCGTCAACGATGGCGGTAACCTGCAATTCAGCGCGTCAACGTACACAGTCAGCGAAAACGCCGGGCCCGCGGTTATTACAATTACGCGTACCGGCGCCAGTGCCGGGACGGCGACCGTGCAGATCGCTACCAGTAACGGCACAGCGACGGCCGGCTCAGACTATACAGCGGTTACTCAGACCGTGACCTTCAACGGCGGCGAGACGAGTAAGACCGTTAACATCCCGATCACCGATGATTTATTGAATGAGCCTGACGAAACGGTGAACCTGACGCTGAGTAACGTCGGCGGCTCGGGCGCCCTCGGTACACCGTTAACTGCGGTGCTGACGATCGCCAATGACGATCCTGTCGGCGGCTATATCAAGTTCAGCTCGCCGACCTACAGCGTGGCCGAAGGCGGTGTCGCGACGATTACGGTGCAGCGTCAAGGCACGCTTACCCAGGCGGTCACGGTTAACTTTGCGACCAGTGATGATAGCGATCCAGCATCCATGGTCTTGTGCGCGCCCACACCGGGCAACACGCTCGCATCCTCGCGTTGCGATTTCACGAGTGCCTTCGGCCGCGTCACTTTTGCGGCGGGTGATGGCGCGGACAAGACGTTCAAGGTGCTCACGACCCAGGACTCTTACGTCGAAGGTCCTGAGACATTTACCCTGACGCTTTCTAATCCGACCAACAGCGCAACGCTGGCGTTGCCATCCACGGCAACGGTCACGATTACGGACGACGCCATTGAGCCGCCAACGAATCCGGTCGATGACAGCAATGCTTTCGTCGAGCAGTTGTACCGCGACTTCCTGAATCGTCCATCTGATCCGGCGGGTAAGGCGTTCTGGGTAAACAACATCGATCACTGTAACAATCCAGCTCAACGTCCCCCAGGTCAGACCGCTGCGCAGTGCATTCAACTATCGCGCATCGTTACCGCCGCTGCATTCTTCTTGTCAATTGAATTCCAGGCGACTGGCGGAACTGCTTATCTGACCAACAAGGCTGCGTTTGGTAGTCGGCCGAATTTCGCTCGGTTCGAGCAAGACGCGCAGCAGATCGGTTTGAATTACGTGTTCGGTGCGCCGGGAGCCGAGGCCTTGCTCGAGGCGAACAAGGTTGCTTACTACAACGACTATGTGACGCGCACTGATTTCGTGAATACGTACGGTGGGGTGTCCGATCCGACTTACGTGAATACGCTGATCGGAAACACGGCTGTGACGTTTACCCAGGCAGAGCATGATTCGTTTGTGAACGGGTTGGCCAACCAGAGCGAAACCAGAGCCACGGTGTTGCGCAAGATTAGCGAAAAGGGAACCTTCCGCGCGGCCGAATTTAATTCGATGTTCGTGCTGATGGAATACTACGGGTTCCTGAGACGAAACCCGGACACTGCCGGATTTAACTTCTGGCTCAATAAGTTGAATTTGTTCAACGGCAACTACCTAGATGCTGAGATGGTTAAGGCCTTTATCGAATCGGCTGAATACCGGCAGCGGTTTGGGCCATGACCTGCGCGCGCAGAAAACCACACGAAAGGCGCGAGAGGGAAACGGTGATTATCGATTCTTTCCGCGCCTTTTGCTGTGACACCGGTGGGTTGGGTCGTCTACCTTCTTGACACTATTCATCTTAGGTTCCTATGATCGGCTACGTAGTGTTCAGCAGACGCAAATAATGTTTGGAGCAAGTATCGGACGAGCGGGCCAGCGAATCATCGATGCGATGGTGCGTTGGCTGGCGCGCGGGCACATCAATCCAAACATTCTTACTTTCGTCGGGGTTGCGATCAACGTCGGCTGCGGCTTGCTTTTTGGCTTTGGTAGATTTTTCTGGGCCGGGGTAGTCTTAATCGTAGCTAATCTTTTCGACATGCTTGACGGCCAGGTCGCACGCCTTTCAGGCAGGGTGACCAGCTTCGGTGGGTTTCTCGATTCATCGCTCGATCGATTGTCCGACATGGTCGTGTTCGTAGGGCTCATGGTCTTCTATGCGCGCGCGACTCCATATCACTCGACGCTGAATGTTTTTCTGGCGGGCGCAGGATTGATGGGTTCGGTTATGGTTAGCTATGCCAGCGCTCGCGCCGAAAGCCTGATTTCCAAATGTGATGTTGGATTCCTGCGCCGGCCTGAGCGGGTGGTGCTCTTTATCATCGGAGCCCTGTCCACGGTTCCCGGATCGAATAACTTCTTTGCCTACCGGATGCCGGCCGTGTTGTGGGTCCTGGCAGTCGGATCGTATTGGACTTTCGCGCATCGCATGTATCACACGTGGACCGAAGTCAACCGAAGCGAAGCAAAAGTCAACCGAAGCGGAGCAAAACAAATAGTCTCCGAGGTCGAGCCGGGCTCAGGCCCGCAACCTGAAGTGAGACGAGAGCCGACGCTGGCGCACAAGACCGGGTAAGCGCCGGCTGGTGACACAGAATTGGAAGATTTGGTTGCAGGAAATTCTTGACTAAAAGGTGTACTCAGTTCTAATTTAGTTCCGCCTTTTCTTATTTCTCCAGAGGTTTACGAAACTTGATTATCTGCCCTTCATGCGGCTCAGGCGTCAAAGGTGATCTTTGCCTCGGTTGTCCTTCATGCGGCGCGCGCGCGGTGGGCCCACCACTGGCAAAGGCGGAGCATGAGCTGCCGTCCTTCGGGCGAGCCGCGGCCGTTTTCGTTATCGGCGTTGCCATGTTCAGCGCGTTTACGGGATTACTGATTGCGGCGTTTTTGGAAAATAGATCAGCGCTTGGGTTCTGGAACCTCGTGACGGCTGGCGAGATTGCTGCCTGGCGTGTGAAGTGGGAAGTTTTGTTTGCGTCGATTGTTGTGTTGTGGAGCGGCGTGCAAATTATTCGTAGCATTAGTCAGAACCCATCGCGCTTTATTGGCTTACTACCTGCTCGAATCGGATTTGCCGGCGCGCTGACGGTCGCGGTCTTAGTTGCGACACTGATCGGAATCACAGTTCCTGAGAGATTGCGTCAGCGGCAAATGGCCCACAACGCAGCGAACTACTCGCAGGCCTACACATATTCACGCGCCTTGCTCACCTATCGCGAGTTACACGGATTCATCCCGGATAAGGACGACCTTGTTTCTGAATTGAAGACGTTGCCTGATCCGGATGGTTCAATTGCCTCGGCGCTCCAGAACCTCGACATGAGTGGATATCAACCGGGGACGGTGGTAGCGTCTGCGTCGAACAAGGGCAAGCCAATGCCGTTGCGCGGAGAAGTCATCCGTAAGGCCTCTATGTCTGTGCCGGTGGTGGATCACGGTGGAATCTCGTTTACCAATTACGAACTGCGCCTGCCCGGTGAAGACAAAATACTCAACAACGACGATGACTTGATCATTTCCGATGGCTTGGTGATGACCCTTCCCGAATACCAATCCTATGCCAAATCCCGCGGTCGCCTGCCTTAAGCATGTCCTTCCTGGGAAGATTCCGACGGAATAAACCGGATCCGGAAATTGCGCGCCGTGCTTTGCTCTTGAAGGTAGGCCGCCTTGGGGAAGCCACCATTCTGGAAATCAACACCGATGCCGACGGAAACGAACTTCTCTCTTACTGCTACACGATCGGCGGCATGAATTACGAAACAGTTCAGCGTTTGGACGCTGAACAACTCAGCCGCAAAGATACTTACCTGCCGGGTTCCAGGGCGGATATGAGATACGATCCTCATCGTCCAGCAAATTCACTCGTAGTCTAATCAACTCGCGTCGCCTGTACTTTGTGCCTGGTACTTTGTACTTTGTTCTCCGGTGACAAAAAGAAACGGCAACCAAGCACGAAGTACCAAGTACGAACTTCCGAGTTCATGTTTCGCAAAATTCTGATTGCTAATCGCGGAGAGATCGCCGTGCGCGTCATCCGCGCTTGCCGCGATTTGGGTGTCTCGCCGATCGCGATCTTTTCAGAGGCTGACGCCGGCTCGTTGCACGTGCGGCTGGCTGACGAAGCTTACTGTATTGGGCCGGCCGCTTCCTCCGAGAGTTATCTGAAGATCCAGTCAATAATCGACGTGGCGAAGCAGGGCGGCGCCGAAGCAATTCATCCAGGCTATGGTTTCTTAGCTGAGAACGCAGCGTTTGCACGGGCGGTTTCGGCCGCAGGCTTGATCTTCATTGGCCCAACCGCCGACGCGATGGAAGTCATGGGTTCAAAGACAAGCGCGCGCCGGGCAGCTATTGCTGCGGGCGCACCCGTTGTACCGGGCACGACTGAGGCGCTGAAGAGTTTGGATGATGCACGCGCCACCGCGGCAAGGTTCGGGTATCCGATCATGTTGAAGGCGTCCGCGGGTGGCGGCGGCAAGGGAATGCGCCAGGTCGCGAATGAATCGGATTTGCGATCGGCATTTGATGCCGCGCAGTCAGAGGCTGCGTCAGCATTTGGCAACTCAGAAGTCTATCTGGAAAAGATAGTTGAGAAGCCGCGACACATTGAAATCCAAATCTTTGCCGACCAGCACGGCAATTATGTTCATCTTGGTGAACGCGAGTGTTCCATCCAGCGCCGCCATCAGAAAGTTATTGAAGAGTGCCCCTCGCCAATTAATGACGCCGGGTTGCGCGCCCGCATGGGCGAAGCCGCAATCAAGATCGCGAAGACTGTGGACTATGTTGGCGCCGGCACAGTTGAGTTTCTGTTCTCTGACACGACGCGCGATTTCTATTTCCTCGAGATGAATACGCGTCTGCAAGTCGAGCATCCAGTGACAGAGTTAGTGACTGGCCTTGATCTGGTCTGCGAGCAGATTCGCGTGGCGGCCGGCGCGCAACTTTCGTTTGCGCAGAACGAGGTGCGATGGAGCGGGCACGCAATCGAATGTCGCGTTTACGCTGAGGATCCCGAGAATGATTTCTTGCCTTCGCCCGGCAGGATTGATTTTCTTCGCGTCCCAGCCGGGCCTGGCATTCGCGATGACGGCGGAGTGACTGAAGGCGACGAGGTGTCGATTTATTACGATCCAATGATTTCAAAGCTGGCTGCGTGGGGGCGAACTCGGGAAGAAGCAATCGATCGGTTGCGACGGGCGCTCGATGAATACGCTGTCGGCGGGATTAGGACTACGCTGCCTTTCTTTCGCGAAGTCATCCGGGACGAAGAGTTCGTCGCCGGCCGTCTCGATACGGGTTTCATCGCGCGTTTCAACAAACGTCGTTACAGAACCGCGAGCGGTAGCGAGCGGGTCAGTGAGTCACCGGTAAGTCAGGATATCGCGATCGTCGCGGCTGCCCTGGCTTTCAAACGTGCTCAAAGCAAATCCAATGGAATAGAAGTTAGACAGACCGACAGCAAGTGGAGAATGACCGGTCGCGCGTCGTCAATGGACAATTTCGCGCGCGATCGCTCCGGCCGTTTCTAATTCATGAAGCTGCACGCGACTATCGCTGAATCTCAGATCGAAATCGAACTTCACGAGCAGGGCTCGCAGGTCCTGGCTGTGGTCGACGGCCGGAAATATGACATCGATGTTCGTATTCTTCGCGACCATCACTATCTGCTGATTTCTAATGCACAGGTTTTTGATTGTGTGGTTGAAGGGCGGCCCGAGTCCGGCTTCCCCCTTGATGTGATTGTCGGGACGGATCGACACGCGATTACGATCACCGATCCAAAGCGCTTGCGTGGGGCGCCGGCGTTCGGTGCGCATGGTGACGGAGCTGCGCGCATCGTAGCGCCGATGCCCGGAAAGGTCGTACGCGTGCTCGTCGAAGTAGGTGAGAGGGTCGAAGCTGGAGCCGGTATCGCTGTGGTTGAAGCGATGAAGATGCAGAATGAGTTGAAATCGCCCAAGAGCGGAACTGTGTTGACTATCAATGCGGAAGTTGGCGCGACCGTTAACGGCGGAGATCTGCTGGCGGTAATCGAATAGGAATTGATTCACTGATCCATTGACTCATTGAACCAATGAAACAATGAATAAATGAATCAATCTTTAAGAATTCTTCTCTGGGATCTCGATGGCACACTGGTGCGTGGTAAACGCTTCGGAACTTTCAAGGATTACACCGCGCCGATGCTTGAGTCGGTCTTCGGCACGGCAGGTTGTCTCCGCGAGCTCGTAGTCTCAGGAATGACTGACCTGCAGATCGTGGAATTAGCCCTGCGCGGTGAAGGCATCACGCGTGAACACATCTACCTTCGCAGGGATGAATTGCGGCGCTGCTATCTGGAAGAGATGAAGCGCGCGGTTGCGACTGGCGCGCACGTCATCGAACCGATACCGGGTGGACGCGAAGTCTTGCAGGCTGTCGCTGAACATCCGCGCTACGCTTCGGCGTTGCTGACCGGCAACATTGAACCGGCCGCGCACTTCAAAGTCGAGGTCGCGGGCCTGGCAAAATTCTTTACATTGCCGGGAGCATTCGGCGATGAATCTTTCGATCGCCGCGATCTGCCCGCGTCGGCGGCGCGACGAATCAATGAATATCTGGGCGCTGAGCTGAAGCCCGAACAGTTCATTGTTATTGGCGATACACCGAACGACATCGCCTGTGCCCGGCACTTCGGCGCGCGAGTAGTCGCAGTGGCGACGGGTCGAATTCATTCGGCGGAAGATCTGCGCGCGGCCGAGCCCGATGCGCTGTTGCCGAACTTGCTGGATGTCGATTTGGTAATGAAATCGTTAGCAAAACTTTGACCGGGCGTGTTCCTTCTGAAACTGAATCGCGGAGACAATGTCGTCACAATCCTGGAGGTGATCTATGCTCGTTAATTGGATACGCGACGTCGATGCAGCTTTAGCGCAAGCCAAAGCTGAAAACAAACCACTCTTGATCGATTTTTCAGCGGCGCCTGCCTGAGGCGCATGCGCTCAGCTGGAAGCTGAGTCATACTCGAATCAGGAAATCGCAGACTTTATTCATCAGACTTTCGTCCCGCTCGAAGCTCACATCAAAGAACATCCCGCCTGGTTCAAAAGGTTCGACGCTCTCTGGACGCCGACAATTCTGGTCATGGAGTCC
Source organism: Pyrinomonadaceae bacterium (assembly GCA_036403735.1). Classification (GTDB taxonomy): domain Bacteria; phylum Acidobacteriota; class Blastocatellia; order Pyrinomonadales; family Pyrinomonadaceae; genus UBA11740. The sequence continues at coordinate 2,455 of DASWQK010000655.1, read as the reverse complement.
GACGGCCAGGAGCGGTATCGAATCGAAGGCTATCTGCCGAAGGACTGGTTTCACGCGCGTTTGGAAATGGCCGTCGCACGCCTTCACTTCATGAAGAAGAGATTCGCGGACGCTGAGAAGATTTATGCCGAGGTGATCGAGAAGTTCGAGGCGACCGGCGTGGTGCCGGAAGCGATCTACTGGAGTGCTGTGTGCAAGTACAAAGCGACCAACGATCATACGGTCCTGAGCCCGGCGGCGGTGGAACTAAGCCAAAAATATCCAGGTGATGAGTGGACCATGAAGAGCGGACCGTGGGCGCATTGAAGAGAGTTAGCCGCGGATTATCGCGGATAGACGCAGATAAGAAAATGCTAATCAGTGCGGAGAGCCGTCAAGCAACGATATGAGTTAACGACCGAAAGAACGGTGTCGGCGCCAGGTTTTCCGGTCGGGTCTTATCCGCGTGAATCCGCGGCCAATTTAGATTCGATGAAAGCCTTTCAAAATGTCCTGCGTCGCCAGACGCAAAATCACCGGGCGGCCGTGCGGGCAGGTCGTGGGTGAGGAAGTGGTCAGCAAACGATCGATCAGCCAACGCATCTTTTCCGGCGCCAGCGGCATGTTTACTTTGATCGCCGCGTGACAGGCGAGGGAAGCGGCAATCTCATCTCGCAGCGTCGCGCGCGCCGCGCCTTTCTTTTCTGAATCGACGGTGTCCAGCACTTCGGCCAGCACGTTGCGGGCTTCGCTGGCGGGCAGGTCGGCCGGCGTTGATTTGATGGCTACGGTGCGGCCGGACAGGCGCATCAATTCGAACCCATAACTCTCTAATTCCGCAGCGACATGATCAAAGGCGCCCGCCTGCGCCGGAGTTAAATCAAAAGTCTCCGGAATCAACATGTGCTGCGATTCCGGGCGCCGTGACGCTTCCAGGGCGCGATATTTATCGAAGAGAACTCGCTCGTGGGCGACGTGCTGATCGATTAAGAGCAAGCCTTCGTCGTCGGTCGCGATGATGAAGCTTTCATCCAATTGGCCCAGCGGACGAATGTTCGAGCTAAGCGTTTCGACGGCAACTTCGCGCACGAATTTGATCGCTGAATCAAGCGGCGGTAAATCGGGGAAAGCCTTCATGTCTGTAGCAGTTTGCGGAAACTGAATCGCGGCGGGCAGTTCTTCGTCTTCCGCTTCGTCCGCATGAATGGCGCGTGCTGCCGCAGCGCCGCTCGTCAGTTCCGTTGTTGCATGAAGGGTTTCAGTAGCTGGCGCTGCTGGTTCCGGAGCGACAAAGCCGATTCGTTCCTGCTGCGGCGCGGCTCGCAATTCAACACTCTGAGGCGGACGCGCCGCGTTGATGGTTTCGGTTGTCGCCTCTACCGCGGCTGTTGATTCTTCGACATCCGAACCGACGTCATCGACAGCAGTTGTGTCTCGAGTTTCAGTGGCGGCGATGTACCCCGCGCTCGCTAAACCTGCACGCACAGCTTCGCGCACCGCGTCGGCGACCGCAGCGGCGCGGCGAAAGCGCACCTCCGTCTTTGCCGGGTGCACGTTGACGTCGACTTCTTCGAGCGGCACGTCGATAAATAACAACGCGACCGGATACACGCCGTGCGGGAGGATGGATCGATAGCCTTCCGAAAGCGCGCGCCCAATCAAGCGATCGCGCACGAATCGTCCATTGACGAAAAGAAATTGCGCATCGCGCGAAGTGCGGCGCTCGCGCGGAGCTGAAACAAAGCCCCGCACGCGCGCGATCTGTGGCAGAGAGAAGCTGGTTTCCGTTGGTTCGCTAACGGCGTTGTTTACTTCCAGTAAGCCATCAAGAAACTGCGCGCCAAAAATCTGATAAGCACGTTCGCGCAAATCTTTCGCGGGTGCTACGCGCAGCGTCTCTCGTCCATTATTCGTCAGGGTGAAATTAATTTCCGGATGCGCCAGAGCGTAGTGAGTAACTAGATTCGTAAGGTGATAACTCTCGGTGGCTTCCGAGCGCAGAAACTTTCGTCGCGCAGGCGTATTGAAAAACAGATCGCGCACGGCGATCGTCGTTCCGCGCGGATGCGCAGCATCTTTCACATCGCGCATGCGGCCGCCTTCAATTACGACGCGAGTGCCCGCCGCTGCGTCGTCCCGCTGCGTAATCAATTCGACGCGGGCGACCGACGCAATTGAGGCCAGGGCTTCGCCGCGAAAGCCAAGCGTGGCGATGGCGTTCAAGTCGTCAGCGCTACTGATTTTCGAAGTCGCATGACGCTCAAATGCCAGCACTGCATCATCGCGCATCATGCCTTCGCCGTCGTCGGTTATTTTCAGCAACCGGCGACCGCCTGACTCGACGTCGATCACGATGCGCGTCGCGCCGGCGTCGATTGCGTTCTCGACAAGTTCCTTGGCAACTGAAGCTGGCCGTTCGACGACTTCGCCGGCGGCAATCAAGTTGGAAAGGTGATCAGGGAGGACGCGGATCTTG
>DASWQK010000654.1:0-9209 GCA_036403735.1 Pyrinomonadaceae bacterium | reverse complement strand
CGATACTTCTGTAGTATAGATAGGGGCTGGTTACCCAGCCTAATGACTGAAGGAGTCTCCTATGTCGAAGCAACTCACTAAACGTTCGGTCGTATTCTTGCTGATCGCTGTCGTATGGATTGCCGTGATATCGACGCTAATGTTTGGCCTGCCTGTGCGCGTCAGAGCCGACGAAGGCAAAGTCTGCCCAAAAGCTGAGGGCAATTGTTACTGGACCTATTGTCACAAGAACTACGATGGAAGCGGAAACGTTCTATCCGAAACTTGCAATGGCAACAAATACCAAACGTCCGGTCCCTCATGTTCGGAAGCCGACTGTGTCAATGGCGATGATTTTATTGAGTAGGCGGATTTGTCCTTCACGTGAATACCTCTTGTAAGGAAGTTTCGGCCGTCTTGTTGTTTTCCGCACGTCTCGCCAGGGCGCAGAACTATCTGTCGAGCGCGATCGTGCTTGCGTGCTTGGTGCTGGTTCATCCAGCTTTGCTCGCGGCACAAGGATCGGCAAAATCAAACTCGGCGGCTGAACTCGAACTTCGCAACTTTAGGATCGAATCTGTAACTAGAGATATCGTCTCGGACTCGTCGCTGCTATCAAATTACGATCGTGCGGTGCTGTGGGCCCGACTGGGCTCGTTGTGGTGGAAAGAAGATCAAGCGAAGGCAACGAAATGGCTTCAGAAGGCTATTGAAGTCACGCGGCGCGCTGACCACAAGGAGAACGAACGCGAAAGAAAGCAGCGGCAGGCATTAATTCGGATTCTCGTTCCCATTATCACTCCTCTTGAGGCGGACCTGGCGGCTCAACTGGCGGAAAATCTGGCGGACTCGGATCAAGACAATAAGCTTGACAACGAAACAGCAGAAGTGCTGGTGAGAGCCGCTCTCGCGGTAATCGGGCCAAATCCGAATCTCGCGGCCAGATTGGGTTCAGCGGCTATCCATGCCGGCGATACATACCTGATCTTTCGACTGCTCAGGAGTTTCCAGCCTCATGATACCAACTTATCGAATGGGCTATTTGATGAAGTGTTAACCGCAGCCCAGTCGCGCTTAAGCGAGGTGCTAATAAATAATTCGATAGCCTATGCGTTTCCACGTCTGTCTGATCGCCGGGCACCAGACCCTGTGCCGATCACTTTCAAGGTAAGGATCCTGAACATAGTCAGGGCGCGCATGTCCTTAAACCAAGATGAAGAGACAACCTGTCACATCGCGATCGCTGCTGCACCTCTAATGGAGGAATATGCTCGTCTCTTACCTGAAGGCGAGCCATATCTCAGTCATCGGATCTCCATGTGTCGTTCGCAACTCGATCCCTTACGGAAAGAAATCCTTGACCGCTCGCAGACCAACCCGCTCAGCGTTGAAGATGCAATGAGAGCTTTTGAGGATGCCAAAACCCCTTCCGCCAGAATGTGGTACTTGAGCCAGGCTTTGGAAGGCGCCGTAGAGCGAAATGATTACGATGTGGCGGTGGGCATTCTCGATGGATTGAGCGAATCAGATCGAAAACAACTTGGTGACAAAGTCTGGGACGGGCTCCGCTGGAACTATGCGGCCTCGGCTGCTTATGCCAAATATCAAAAGCAGGACAGGGGCGGGATGAACGAAGTCATTAATGACACGCCGTCGCCGCTGCGCGCCCTGGTCCAGGGGTTTCTAGCGCGAAAACTTGTGAAGGACCCTGTGGTTGCGATTGAGTTGTTGGAGAGCGCTCGACGTAACTTGCTCGCGATGAGTAAGTCGAACCCAAATAGGCTGGGATTAGAAATGGATATCGTTCGACTCTATGCCACGCTGAAACCCGCGGAGCTTTCCACAGTTTTCAAAGAGGCCATGAAGACCCTTGATCGAATCAAATATGAGGCCCAAGAAAACAGCACCGAAGAGTTGGCCTTAACGGATCCCCTGAGTCCCATCTCCATACCGTCACAACTGGCGCAGGACGTTAGCCCCAATGTTGACGAAGCTGTTTCGGCTATGAAGTCAACTCGTGCACGGATACAACTCAGGCTGGGTCTGCTCCAGGCGCTCTTGCTTCCAAAGTTACCTTCGCGCGTTCAGGATTTGGACAAGCGAACGCCCTGATTGTGATTTTACTTTGCCCAACACTCCTGGCAGGGATTGAAAGCGTCTCTTGCCTTTTATCGTGCGGAAATGAAATTTAGACTTCTGCCATTATCGGACAGAATCGTTCTGGGGTTCGTCGTCGGTTGCATGCTTACCTTTCCTCTCTCCGTGTGGATCACAAGAAAATTGGACGCGCCTAAAGGAATGACTGCGGCTTTAGCTCAGGACGGATTCAACTACAACAGCTCCCGGGAACCGGCGCATGGGTACGAATTCCCTGGCTACGGCGAAAAGATCGATCTAGCGAATCTTAAGGAAAGAACGGTGACCGGTTCAGAACCGACTCTCGCGGAAAAACTCGGGGGAAGGACGGCAATCCTGGTGGCCATCGATCCGACTTGTTCTTTCTGTTTCCTCGCCGCCGATCAAATGAAATTTGTGCATGACCAAACGGCAAAAACCAACATACCATATTACCTCGTTGCGCTGAGGCCGATAGAAAACGCCGCGGCGACAAAGTATCGTGAAAAGGTGGGATCGGATATACCGCTGTTCACCTGGTCGAATGATCAACCCTTGCCGCGCAAGTCGTTGTCACAAATGCCAACACCCACGCACATGCTGGTCAATGGGGAAGGTACGATCCTTCGTATATGGCCGGGTTCGTCAAGCGAGGGGACCGCCCGCTCCAGGATGGGAATCCAAATTGTTGCGGACACTCTGGCGATAATGGATGCCCTCGAAGCCCTCAAAAGAGCGGAGAAGAAGAATTGATCCGGCTGACATTGGATTCTAATCGAATACCCCACATTTCCCTCACGAAAATGAGAGAACCATGTACGTATCAAGTGCGGTCAACATGATGCTTGACCGTTGACGACTGCGGCGTTAAAATTTCCTTACTTACCAAGTTAAAATGGAAGGCTGTACTCGCTGGCTCCTAATACTTGGTTCTCGGCGAGAGAAGAACCAACACCGAGGTTCTCTACAGTTCAGGTTGCTTAAGCAGCCGCTTCCGAAAAATGCTGCCGGAGCTTTCCGGTGCGCGCTCCGTCGCCCCGCAGGGACAACCCTTCGGGGCGATGTCGTATTTACTCCTTGCTTTTGGTCTTCTGCTTCTGCGGCCATATCAGTGAGGCCGCAACCGAAACCAGCAAAACCAGCGCCACGATTCCCAAGGCTATACCAATCGGTATGTGGTCAGCCGCCCGAATATTAGAAGCAACCGATGCGCCTCCCGCGGCGGTAGCCAACGCCGCCAGCCCTTTGGTAAGGAGCGGAAGCAACATCTTCACCCCGATAAATCCAAGCACAATACCGAGTCCAGTCTTGAGGTAATGAAATTTTTCGACCACTCCGGCAAGCAGGAAATAAAAGGTACGCAAACCTAAGATCGCGAACACGTTCGAGGTGTAAATGATGAAGCGATCCGTCGTGACCCCGAAGATTGCCGGGATGGAATCGACAGCGAAAACCAGATCGGTAACTTCAACGACGATCAAAACCAGCAGCAATAATGTTCCCACTCGCTTACCATCGGCAATCGTAAAAAACTTTCGCCGTTCGTAATGACGAACGATTGGCACGTATCGCGTAACGAAGCGCACGATCGGACTCTCTTCAGGATTCACTTCCTCGTCACCTTCGCCCAACATCTTGATTCCGGTGTAAACCAGAAACGCGCCGAAGACATAAATGATTGCGTGGACGCGATTGATTAAAGCCGTTCCCGCCAGAATCATCGTCACGCGCATCACCAGGGCTCCGAGGACGCCCCAGTAAAGGACGCGATGCTGGTACTTTGGGGGAACTTTGAAATACGAAAAGATCAGCAGGAAGACAAAAAGATTATCGACGGAAAGCGACAGCTCGATGAGGTAACCGGTAATAAACTCGAGCCCTTTTTGGTGGCGCGCCGCGCCGAACAGCTCCCACCCCAGGGGACCGAACAAGAGACCGGCAAAGATCAGAGCGAGGGTAACCCAGACACCACTCCAGATAGCCGCATTCCGCGTGGTGATTTCATGGGGCTTGCGATTGAAGACACCGAGATCAACCGCCAGCATTATCAGGATGAAACTACAAAAACCAACCCATGCAAGTGTCGAGGTCGCCAACGAGTGCATCTGAGCAGGTAACATATCATCGGCCCTGTAGCAGACAAAACCCGCGGACCGGTTCAGACTTCCAGCTTCAGCTTGAATCACATGCGAAACTCAACTTAAAAGTTGAACTGGCCTCGCCAAAAAGTGTTATGGCGGAAAGAGACAAGCTAATACTGGGAGCGCGGGCGCACTCCGTACGTTGCAGCAGGGGGCTCGCTCCTTTAGAATTCACCGTTTCGAAATAACGCAACGAAGGTTTTCTACATGCTCAAACAATTAAGCAAGTTCGAACGCACCAGCAAAGTGCTGATTCTGGGATTCGTGGCCCTCATGGCTGTCAGTCTCGTCCTCTTCTTCCGGCCGGGTGGCGGGACCTCGGCGCTTGAGCCTACGAAGAGCAGCGAAGTGATCGCGTCCGTTGGTGGCGATGACATCACGCTAGGCGAATTCGCGACGCAAAAACAGAACATTCAGCAGCAGTTCAGTCGCTTCGGCGGTCAGATCAGCTTGTCCCAAATGGGTTATAGCGACGACAAAATTCTAGATGGGTTGATTCAAAGAAAGATCGCGGTGCAGGAAGCCCGGCGCCTGGGACTCGAAGCTTCCCCCGTTGAGATCAATGACCGGATCCGCAAAACTTTTAGCGATACAGCCGGCAAGCTCACCCTGCTCGATGCATCAGGAAAACTCGACATGGCCAAGTACGAGCAGCGCGTCGGCGACGTCGCAGCCTTCGAACGAGGCGTTGCTGAAGACATCGCGCACGACAAACTTGAAGCCTTTGTTGCCGCCAGTGTCCGCGTATCCGAAGAGGACGTGCAATCAGAGTTCAAGAAGAAAAATACTTCCTTCGATCTGACGTACGTCATCGTGTCGGCGAGTAAAGTGGCAGAAAAGATCCAACCCACCGATGACGAGTTAAAGGCTTACTTCGAACAGCACAAAACTGATTACAACATTCTGGTTCCGCAGAAAAAGATTCGCTACCTCTTCATCGATCAGGACAAGTCAGGACAGAAACTTCAAATCACAGACAAAGAGCTGCACGACGAATACGACAATCTCGATCCGAAATACAAACAGGCGGGCGTCAAGGTCCAGCAGATCGTCTTAAAGGTAGCGCGTCCGGATCTCGATGCAGCTGTCAAAGCGAAGGCCGATACGTTGGTTGCGAAAGCGCGCGCTGGCGGTGAAACGATTTCCGAAGATGCGTTCGCCGATCTGGCGAAGGGCAATTCCGAGGATCCGGCGACGGCGAAGGACGGTGGCCGGGTCAACGGAGTGGTAAAGAAGGACCCGAGCAAACCTACCGATCCATATCAACAGGTACTCGAGATGCAACCGGGCGAGATTACGGACGCAATCAGCTACAAGAACGCCTACTACGTTCTGCGCCGGGGCGATTCGGTGCCGAAGACTTTTGAAAATGCAAAGCCAGAGCTGCTGGTTTCGTTGCGCAACCGGCGTGGCTACACGGTCGCGCAGAAAATTGCACAGAAGGCCCAGGATCGTTTGAAGGAGACCAAAGATCCGCAAAAGGTCGCGCAGGAATTCGCCGCTGAAGCGAATATGAATGCGGCGGACATGGTGCGCGAGACGCCGTTTATCAAACCCGGCGACGACGTGCCTAACATCGGCAACTCGCAGCAGTTCGAAGGGGCGGTTGCCCCCTTAAATAATCCAAACGATGTCGGTGAACGCACCGGAATCAAGAACGGCTTTGCCATTCCCATGCTCGTCGAGCAACGTCAGCCGCGTATCCCGGAGTTCGACGAAGTGAAAGACAAAGTGCGATTGGCGGTTAAGGCGGAAAAGGCCAAGACTCAATTGGAGCAGAAAGCGAAAGACATCGTGGCGGCCGCGAAGTCCCCAGGCGAGCTAAAAGCTGCCGCCGAAAAAGCCGGACTCGAGACAAAGGCCGAAGCGAATTACAAACTGGCCACGCCGTTGGGCGAAGCTGGATCGAGCACGCTCATCGACGATCCGCTCTTTGCAGCAAAGGCCGGCGATGTGCTGCAACCGATCTTTCTTAATCAAAACTATCTGGTGATTGGGGTCAATAGGAAGACGGACGCCGACCTGACTGAGTACGCGAAACAACGCGATACGCTGATGCAGCAGGCGCTGACTGACAGAAAGAACCAGGTGTTTGGGGACTATTTAACTTCGGTGATGACGCGAATGAAGCAATCGGGCTCGATCAAGATTTATCAGGACGTGCTCGATACTGTAGCCGAGGAAGAGCCGCAAGCCGTGCCGCCAAGACGGCCGCAATTGCCGATCACGAAGTAGGCAAGACGAAGTCTCTGACATCGCGAAACGGCGTCTCGGAATCGTTGAAGTCCGGCCGATAATAAAACGAGGCGCCGTCATACTCTTGCATCCACCCTTCTTCCATTCCCAGTACTTCCAAGGCTGAGACTGCGCGAAACCATTCGCTTTCGTTGATTCGTCGCGACAACAGCGTGTAGCGCTGGTTGGTGCCGGCGACGTTCGTCGGATAGTACTGGGCCATCAGTGACACGGCGACACGCGGACTGAGTTCGTCGCGAATCCATTGCAGCGATTCGCGCAGGCCGCCAATGTCGTTTGGCAGCACCAGCAGACGAATTACCAGCCCACGCTTCAGCAACCCATCTGCGCGATAGACAAGTTCGTCCCCGGTCTGTCGAAACATCTCTTTCAAAGCTGCGCGCGAAACAGATGCGTAGCTATGGACTTTTGAATACAGAAACCCTTCGTCGTCACCAGCATATTTCAAATCAGGAAGGTAAACATCGACGATGCCGTCGAGCAGTTTAAGCACTTCAACCGAATCATAGGCGTTCGTGTTGTAAACGATCGGCAGGCGCAAGCCTTTTTCGGCGGCAATCAAAATCGCGCGGGCCATCTGCGGCGCGAAATGTGTGGGCGAAACAAAATTGATGTTGTGACAACCGCGCGCCTGCAACTCGAGCATCATTTCAGCAAGACGTTCGTGCGTGACTTCGTTCTTGATCTGTTCCTTGTGCGTTTGCGAAATCTGATAGTTCTGACAATAGACACAACGCAGGTTGCAGTTCCCAAAAAAGATGTTTCCCGCACCGCGCGTTCCCACCAACGGTGGCTCTTCACCAAAGTGCGCGGTGTAAGAAGAAACGATCGGCAAGCGGCCCGAATAACAAGCGGCGATCTCGTCATTCAATCTGTTATTGAAGCAATCGCGCGGACAGACAGTGCAGCGTTCGAGCAAAGCCTCCAATGCTTCGACGCGATGCGCTAACTCGCAGGATCGCAGTAAGCGAAGGTAAGACGGTTGGTGCGTTTCATTCGCGTCCACACATGCGTCGGTAGCGACCGGATCGTGCGGGCCTGATCCATTCTCAAGTTCTATTTCCGATCCCCTCGCTACCGCTCGGGGTTCTGACACGCCTTTACTCATCTCGCTTCTTTCTGAAATGCACGTAGTGCGTTTTGTGTTGTTCGACCAACTCTTTGGGCACGACTCTGCGCGTGATGCGCCAGATGAAATCCATCTCGGCGTGCGTCGTGCTCAACGCCAGCCGCGCTTCAAACACCAGCAGGATGCTGCCGTAGAAAAGAAACATCGCGCCGGCCAGTCCCATCACCACCGGCACCCAGGCGCCGTGCGCGCTGAAGAAAGCCACGACGCCGATTGCTACGCTGGTCGCCACGAATACGCCAACCGCGAGATAGAAAGTTGTCAGCGCGCGTTGCAACAAGCGTGAGCGACTGGTCAGCTTGTCGAGTTGATCATAGAGCATGGCGCGCTCTTCCTCTAAAAACTCTGCGCTCTCATTCGCGTCACCCAGATGACGCAAACGATCTGACAACAGCCGGACGCGATCGACGATGCGGCCCAGCCGCGTCGAAGTCGAAAGAATCATCGTGCCGCTCGCTGAGATCAAAACCGCCGGCGTGATCATGGCGGTCAGGACCGCGAGCGATGAAGTTAAAGCGTCCATGCGGTTTTCCGAGAACCGTCATTCTAACGGCTCACAAGGATCGAGGCCAATTTGGAGGCTGGTTTGGAGTTCCGCCTTCAGGCGGCTTAGTTCAATGTAGGGGCCGCCTAAAGGCGGAACTCCGAACGGATTGACGCTAAACTTATGATATTCTCGCGTCGTTCTTAACCAGAACGATGGCTGATAACGCGTATCACTTCGTCGATCGCTGGCGCGTCGAAGGCGACGTAAAAGAAGTCGCGGACATCCTCGAAGATGCGTTGACACTGCCGCATTGGTGGGGGTCAGTCTATTTTGAAGTAAAAGAAATTGAGCCCAGCGGCGCAGGCGGCATCGGCAAATTGATCAGCCTGCGCGCCGGGGGTTGGTTGCCTTATACGCTGCGGATCAATTTCCGGACAATCGAATCACGTTATCCGCACGGGTTCACCATGAACGCGACTGGTGATCTGGAAGGCCAAGGCATCTGGACCTTTGAACAGGATGGATCGTTTGTCAACGTCACTTATGACTGGACCATCAAGGCGAACAAACCGATTATTGAAAAACTTTCATTCTTACTCAAACCGATTTTTCGATCGAACCACAGCTGGACCATGGACCGCGGCGAAGAAAGCCTTAAACTTGAACTGCTTCGCCGTCGCGCAGGTGCTTCCGAAGAGATCGCTCGAATTCCGCCGGCCCCTCGGGCGTCCTTTATTGTAAGAGTACTTGGATTGAATCGTAGCTAGGTGACATGTTCATCCTTGAACTTTACTTTCTATTTTACCGGGTTCCCAAAATGATGACTCGCCTCGCGCGCGAACGCGGTCGCAGTGCCTGGCGATGGAGTCTGCTGGGGATTGGCGCATGGGTGGGAGCCGAGTTGTTGGTACTTTTAGGTGCTGGTTTTGTCTATGGAATCGGTGAGGCCGTTTTGGGGTGGCCCATGCCTATTACCCCTGGTTTCAAGGCTCTAGCCTATGTGCTTGCGTTGGTGGCGGCCTTACTAAGCGCTACCCTGGTCTCACGTATATTGATGCGAACACCTACAGAAAAGCATTTTCCTGTTCCGCCATTGCCGCCC
>DASWQK010000653.1:0-8460 GCA_036403735.1 Pyrinomonadaceae bacterium | reverse complement strand
CGCAGGAAGTCTTTGCCGGCGCGCGCAAAGCTGAAGACATCGAGCAACTCAAAAACGATGCTGCCGCGATCGGAGTGTCGGTTACACCGATCAAACTCGATGTAACGAACGACGACGACGTGGCCGCGACAAAGTCTCTGGGCTCCATCGACGTGCTCGTAAACAATGCAGGCGTTGCCGGTTACGGCAATCCCGCCTCGATGAGTTTTGACGCGGCGACCGAAGAAATGAACGTGAATTACTTTGGCGCGCTGCGGATGACGCGCGCACTGGCGCCGGCGATGATTGAACGCGGCGAAGGAATGATCGTGAACGTGGCGACAGCATTCGCCAAAATCAATCTGCCGCTGATCGGCACGTACTGCGCGAGTAAAGCCGCGCTGCTTTCGTTGGGACAGGCACTTCGCGCTTACTTTGCAGAGCACGGCATTCACGTGATGACCGTCATGCCGACGACGATCGACACGGACATGAGCAAAGGCGCGGACGTGCCGAAGATGACCACTGAATTCGTAGCAAACGAGATCCTGCGCCATATCCGCGAGGAATCGATCGACCCGGCGATTGGTGAAGAAGCGGAAAAAGTTTTGGAAGGATTGCGAGCCGATCCGGTGGGACTGGAAAAGATGTTGTCACAAATTCGCGCCTGAAAGCTAAATTACCCTCTGTGTCCTCTGTGGTTTATTTTTGCCGCGGAATGATTCACCACAGAGGGCACAGAGAAAACCTTGAAACCTGAAACCGCCATCAATCGCCGCCGCGAAGATTTTCCGACCCTCGCTTCCGGCATTCATCTGCTGAGCCACAGCCTCGGGCCGGTGCCGCGCGTCGCGCGCGAATCGATGCTTGCCTATTACGAAGCGTGGGAACATCACACCAGCGAGGACGCCTGGGCCACGAGCTGGTGGGAAATGTCCACCGCGGTTGGCGATCGCATCGCGAGAATTCTCGGCGGCGATCCTGGCTCGGTTCAGATTCAACCAAATGCATCGATTGCGCTTTCTTCGGTGCTGTCGTGTTTTGATTTTACTTCGAGCAAGCGAAACAAGATTGTCGCGTCCGCCCTCGATTTTCCTTCGATGCAATACGTCCTGGACGCGCAGACACCGATGGGTGCGCGCGTCGAATTTGTTCCTTCCACTGACGGCATCGCGATTCCAACCGAGAGAATTGTGGACGCGATCGATGACGCGACCGCACTGGTCGCGCTCTCGCATGTTTCGTTTCGCAGCTCATACAAATTGGAGGTCGAACCGATCGTCGCCAAGGCGCGCCGACACGGCGCTTTGGTTTTGCTCGATGTGTATCAATCCGCAGGCGCCATGAAGTTGGAAGCGAGTGAGTGGGACGTTGATTTCCTGATCGGTGGCACGATCAAGTGGCTGTGCGGCGGGCCGGCCTGTGGTTATCTGTATGTGCGGCCTAATTTGCAGCGCGAACTTCAGCCACGCTTGACGGGCTGGGTCGCGCACGCCGCGCCCTTTGATTTCGCGCAGCCACCGATGCGTTATACGGATTCGGTGCGGCGCTTTGCGCAGGGCACGCCGAGCATTCCCGCGCTCTATTCAGTGTTGCCTGGGTTGCAGATAATTGAAGAGGTTGGCGTCGAAACTGTTCGCCGCGAATCAGAAAGGCGAACTGAATGGATGATCGACTTTGCTCTAAATCAAGGTTGGAGAGTGAACAGTCCGCGCGATGTGAATCAGCGCGGCGGCTCAGTGATGATCTACGTCGAAGATGGACCAGCGATGGTGAAGCGTTTGAATGAGCGAAAAGTCTTCGTCGATTGCCGCCCCGGAGTGGGTCTGCGCATGTCGTCGCATTTCTTTAATACAGATGAAGAGGTGCAGGAGGCGATGGGGATTTTGGCTGAGTTAATGGCGGATTGAAATCGACAGGACTTACAGGATGAACAAGACTAAGAAGGACAGTTATTAAGGAGCAGAAGTTGGTTCTTCAATATATTGTGTGAATCTTGTAAATCCTGTCTAACGCTTACGTCTGCTACGCTTCATACCTCACACTCGGACTGCCCGCCGGATAGAACACACCCAATAAACGCAACTCGCCTTCGCCGGTATTCTCTACGCAATGCACCTGGCCCTTTGGCAGGTAAATGCAAGAGCCGGGCGCGATAGGCGTGTTCGTTTCGCCGGCCCACATGCGGCCTTCGCCCCTCAGAATGAAAAGCACTTCCTCGTAATTGTGAAAATGATCCGGCGCGCGCCCGGGTGGAATCGAGCCAACAAATTGCGTCGCTGCGCTACCCGTTCCGTCATCGACCATCACACGATACCAGCGATCCGCAGTGGGCTGGGCGCGCTGATCTACCAGACGAACAATCGGCGCCGGCGCGCTCGCGTTTGACTGGGGCGCAGCCCACAGGGCTGAACCAAATTGAGGAGAACGATCAGGATCGGGACATTGAGAACTGATGATGGTAATCGAGTCCGAACTGGTGTTATCGATCGCGAAGGTTTCATTTGGTCGAATGTAGATGCCGGTGTCTGAGCCGATCTCAAACGGATTGCCGTTGATGAAAATCGTCGCAAAATCCTTTCTTTGTCGCACCCCTTCAGGGTGCGAATGATCCATTGAATCCTGATCCAGGGGCGGCGCGCTGCGCGCTTGCCCCTGGCTACTATCTCCGACCGCTACGCGGTCGTGATCCAGAATGTATAGAATCTGATCGCAATCATCGTTAATAATCGCGGGCGACATCCCCGGCGCGAATTCCATGACGCGCAACGAAATTGCCTGAGCTCCAGTCGCGCGCCCGACCTGGCTCCAAATGCGCAGCGCTCCTTCGACTAGGGGCGCACCGTCATGCATGTGCGAAACACGACAACCACCTTCAAGGATGACGGCCATTATTTTTTAGCGATCGGATTTCAGGTGAAGCGTCGTGTGTTCAGTTACTGAACCTGGCTGGACCAAGTTCGATGTGGTGTTGACGCGCGGCGAAGCTTGAGCTTCGCGCCCTGCTCGTAGTTGCGGCGGCGCGCCGATGTCAAGCAGGTTCTGCGCGCGGGCATCGGCGGAATTGTCCTGCAGCCGTTTACCAGGTCGAGTGAACACAAGCGCGTTTAGCAGCAATCCCAGTCCGATGCAGAGCGTCACAATCCCCAGGCCGGCGCCGCCCATGAAACCCTGCACATCCCCAGGGCTGGCGACTGAAACCATCAGGAACATGAGCACGGTGAATCCGACTCCGATGGAGGATACGACAACCCCCGCCCGCATTCGACGCAGGCGCTTTTCTTCATACGACTCGAGAAACTTTTCTATTTGCGGCAGGACGTCTTCGGCGACTTTTTTCAATTCGTGGGCGTCTTCGACCTCGCGAATCCTGTCGGCCACGGCGCGGCCAATGTCGGAGCGCGCGGAAACGGCTGATGCGGTGACGGAATCGGGACGCTCCAGACTGATGCGCACCGGACGTAGATCGGTGCCGCAGGCGCGACAGTACTGGCTCCCCTGACGTTCTTCAGATCCACAACTGGGACAATACATGGTTAATTATCCGGAGGGTCAACCCTCGGCGTTCAAATGCTTAGTTGTATGCTCGGTTATTGATGCGCCGGAAGCCCGAGTCAGATTTGAAGTTGCTCCCGCTTTCAATGTCGCAGCCTCACCAGGCCTCAGTTGCGGCGTTGCGTAACCGGCATCAAGCAAGTTCTGCGAAAGCGCTTCCGTAGCATTGTTGCGCGGTTGCGTAAACAACACTCCATTGAGGACGAGACCAACACCGATCGCGAATGCAATTACTCCCATTCCCATAACCGCAACCGACGCTTCGATGTCTGCCAGGCGAAAGACCCCGAACATCATCAAGCCAAGCCCCGCAGCCCCGAGGCCGCTCGCCGCGACGATTACTCCGGCGCGCATTCGGCGCAGACGTTTTTCTTCATGCGACTCGAGAAACTTTTCGATTTGCGGCAGGACGTGGTCGGCTATTCTTTTTAACTCGTGTGCGTCTTCGACTTCGCGAATCCTTTCGGCCACGGCGCGGCCGATGTCTTCGCGCGCGGAAACGGCCGATGCGGTGACGGAATCGGGACGTTCCAGACCGATGCGCACCGGACGTAGATCGGTGCCGCACGCGCGACAATACTGGCTCGCCTGACGTTCTTCAGATCCACAGCTGGGACAGAACATAACTGGTTCGTAATACGGTCGGTTAACTTCGCTGGTTCCGACTCATTCGCGACCACAGACTTAACCACAAAGCACAAAGGACACAAAGGAATTAACGAAATCGCGATTTCTTTCTATGCTCTTTTTTGTGTCTTCGTGTCTTGGTGGTGAAATCCGGAAGCCCCGCCGCTCACGGCCGGCATGATACAAATCTCGGTTTCGCCTTCGATCGGGACCTGCAAAACCTGATCGCGGCGAACGACCTGGCTGTTGACGAATACGTTGACGTGCGGCCGCACTTCACCTCGTTCGGTCAGCACTCGATCGCGCAAGCCGACGTGCGCCTTCCAAAGTCGATTCAAAGCTTCGCCGACGGTCGCGGCATCGCGATCGATTTTGATCTCGGCGCGGCCATCCGTAAATTCAGTCAAGTAACCGGCGATTTGAAAAGTGATCATATGGAGCCCGACGAGTCGGGACTGCAGTTCGCGAGCATCCTGCTCGCCGTTCGGTTTCGGAATCAGCCGAATCGGCGTCTTCAGTTTATACTGTTCCCGCAAAAGCTTGTATGTCTGTCATGCCCCTTGAGAACGGAAATCAAAGCGAAGCGAACGAGGAACTGAAAGATCGCGTCCGCGCGTTCTGGCAAACGCATCCATGCGGCACGAAATTCACCGATACGGAGATGGGCACACCCGAATTTTTTGAGCGTATCGAAGCCCATCGTTATGGCAAAGAGTGGCACATCCCGATCGCCGCAAACTTTGCCGCCACGCGCGGGTGGCGGGTCCTGGAAATTGGCTGCGGCATGGGAACCGACGGCGCGCAGTTCGCCAAGGCCGGGGCCGATTACACGGGAATCGATCTGACTGAAGCCGCGATTGAATTAGCGCGAAAGCGATTTGCGCTGTCGCATCTGAACGGTGAATTTCGGGTAAGTGACGCCGAGAATCTGGACTTTGAAGATGGATCATTCGATCTCGTCTATTCGCACGGCGTTCTGCATCACACGCCGGATATCGAAGCCGCCGTGCGTGAGATTTATCGTGTCTTGAAACCCGGTGGGCGCGCCATCGTCATGTTGTATCATCGCGGCAGTTACAATTATCGAGTTGGGATACGCGTGCTGCGCCGCGCGGGCGCCGGATTGCTAAAGAGCGAACGCGGAATCAAGATTGTCCATCGGCTGACCGGCGAGCCGGTTGATTCGCTGCATGAGCACGCCGCGTCATTGAGGAGTGCGAGCGGAGATGTTTCGGCCGCTGAACTTCTGAATCAAAGCACTGACGGCGCGGGAAATCCGCTGGCGCGAGTCTATTCGCGCGGCGAAGCGCGCAAACTCTTTAAGGATTTTCGCCAGGTCGAGTTGCGTGCTTATTTTCTCAACAAGCGATTCATTCCGTTGATTGGTAATCTGTTGCCGAAATCGATCGAGTCGGCGTTGGCGTCGCGCTGGGGTTGGCACTTGTGGATCTATGCTAAGAAATGATCTGGAGTGCGCCGGCTTGACGGCGCTTTAGAATCTTTTTGCTCGAGTGTGCTTATGCAAAAGCGGCGTCAAGCCGCCGCACTCCAAAATATGCGCGATTTGAAAAGCATCTTAATCACTGGCGGCGCCGGCTTCATCGGCTCGCATCTGGTCAATCGTTTGTTATCTGAAGGCGGTTGGCAGATCACGGTCGTTGACGACTTTAATGATTTCTACGATCCCGCGATTAAGCGCGCGGCGGTAGAGCCTCATCTGTCGAATCCTGATTTCAAATTAATCGAAGCGGACATCCGCAATTATGAAGCCTTGACCCAGGCCTTTGCCGGCAGCAGCTTTGATTGCATTGTTCACCTCGCCGCGCGCGCGGGCGTGCGGCCTTCGCTGACAGATCCGCAGCTTTACGTCGAGACCAATATCAACGGCACGATGAACCTTTTGGAATTGGCCCGAGCCCATCATGTCAGGCAGTTCGTTTTTGGATCATCGTCGTCAGTCTACGGCACGAATGCGAAGCTCCCCTTCAGTGAAGACGATCCGATCTTCAACCCCATTTCGCCTTACGCGGCGACGAAAGCTGCGGGCGAATTACTGGCCCACACCTACTCCCATCTGTATGGCATGCGCATCGTTTGCCTTCGCTTTTTTACCGTGTATGGTGCGCGGCAGCGACCGGACCTGGCAATTCATAAATTCGCGAAGCTGATCAGCGCCGGCAAACCAATTCCGGTTTTCGGCGATGGCACCACGCGGCGGGACTACACTTACGTTGACGACATCATTGCCGGCGTGCGCGCGGCGATTGATTACGACGCGAGCAAATACGAGATCATAAATCTGGGCGAGTCCCGCACCGTCGAGTTGCGAGAATTGATTTCCTTATTGGAAAAGGCCCTGGGCAAAAAAGCGGAAATCGATCGAGAGCCGATGCAGCCAGGTGATGTCCCGCAAACTTATTCTGACATCAGCAAAGCACGACGCTTGCTCGACTATGATCCCCGCACGCCAATTGAAGAAGGAATTGAAAAGTTTGTGGCGTGGTTTTGCGCGTCAAATGCCTGAGCGAACTGAACAGTGTATAAGGTCACTTTTAGTGTTCTGATCACAATTGCCGCCTGGTTAGTATTCACGGCAATTTATGGCTATCTCTGGGTAAATAATATTCTTGAAACCGAAACGCTTTACGGCTACGAACGCTCGCGTTTGCTCATCTCAAGTGCATTCCTGGTAAATAGAGTCCCTTACCTTCTAATAGCTCTCGCTGTTCTAATTGTTCTAGAATTGCTAGTCGTCCCGGGGTTCAGTCGGAAAAGAACATCGTAAAATGGCCGTCACTGCAAACAATGTCGCCAGCTCTCTCCCGCGCGAGATGCAGCAACACACCTACTCGATCATGTACCAGGTCGAGGAGCGTCACTGGTGGTTTATGGGCCGGCGCAAGATCATCGAAAGATTTGTCGCGGCAGCGTGTCGCGACCTGGGAAAGTTGAAGCCGCGCATTCTCGACGTGGGATGCGGCACCGGCGCCAACCTGCAGATGCTCGCCCAACACGGCGCGGCTGAAGGCGTGGATGTTTCCAGTGAAGCACTTGAGTTTTGTCGGGCCCGCGGATTGTCGAAAGTGAAGGAAGGCGCCGCGGAAGCGTTGCCTTACGAAGATGCTTCCTTCGATCTGGTCACCGGACTCGATGTGGTTGAGCATCTGGATGACGACGTTGCTGGCTTGAAAGAAATGCGGCGCGTGCTGCGACCACGCGGGCGCGCCCTTTTGTTTGTGCCGGCCTTCATGTTTTTGTGGGGAGTGCAGGATGATATTAGCCATCATCGCCGGCGCTACACCGTGAAAGAGTTCGAACAAAAACTTCGCGACGCAGGTTTGACCGTCGAACGAATGACCTATGCCAACCTCAGCTTTTTTCTGCCGATTTTGATCGGTCGATTGTTGATGCGACTCACGGGCATACGTCCATCTTCCGAAAATAATATTACTATTGGCGCGCTCAACGGGGTGCTCGGAAGAATTCTTGGCGCCGAGGGTTGGTGGCTACAGCGTCTGTCTTTTCCCTTGGGCGTCTCGATTGTGTGCGTGGCCCGCAGAGATGATTGAACGAAAATTAGAGAGGTCATCTGGCTGCGGGAATTCGCTGACAAGATTGAAGTAAAACATCATGTCAGCCAAGATGAAGTTGACGAAACTCTGGAGAATCAGCCACCAGTCAGGCGGATGGGACGTGGGGCAAGAAAGGGAGAAGATCTCTATCGCGCAGTGGGCCAGACCGCTGCGGGCCGGTACCTGTCGATCTTTTGTTATTTACAAAGGGCAAGGACGAGCACTAATCATCTCTGCTCGCGATGCGGACTCGAAGGAGTTGAGAACCTATGGCAAACACTAGAAATAAGACAGCCAAATCTCGCGATCCGTTGCCAGAGCACTTTAACAGCCTGGAAGAGGCTGCCGAGTTTTGGGACACGCATGACAGCGGCGACTATGAAGAGTTTTTCTCAGACGTCGAATGCAGTTTCGATATTAAGAAGAGGACTCATCTGATCTCGATGGACGGCACGCTGTACGATGAGGTGCGCGCGATCGCCAAAAAGAAGCGGATTCCCGCAGACAAACTTGTCGCCCGCTGGATTAAGGAAAAGCTCCGCAGCGCTGCCTAATGGAAACCATCACTGAAGAAATGACCCATAGGGAGCAGAGAGTTTCAGGGGATTCGTCTAGCCCGGACGTATCCGTATTTCTTCCCGTCTTCAATGAAGAGCCGAACCTGCGGCCGCTCCATGAAAAGTGGATCGCGCGCTCCAGCAACTCGGTCGCACAGCCGAGATCATTT
>DASWQK010000652.1:0-11808 GCA_036403735.1 Pyrinomonadaceae bacterium | reverse complement strand
GTTCTGATCTTTGTAGACGAGGACGTTGGCTTCGCGCCGCTCGACATCCTCATCATCACCGGATTTGTTGAGAAGCGCCGGCAGGATGAACCAGAACGCGAGGAGCATAAAAAGGGCGGCAATTATCCAAAAAGTTAGCATCGTCGTAGCGCAAGCTGTCAGCTTGCGATCTGTTCAAGGTTTCAAACGCAAGCTAACAGCTTGCGTGCTGTGCTCTACGCACTTCGTAAAATTTCTTCGGCCTGCTTTCGCTCGTCCGCAGTCAACGGCTCTTCATGAATCATCTCGCGGCGGCGCCTGACGAAACGATATAAAATAATAGTTCCGCCGATCAGGAATACGAATGGCCCAAACCACAGCAGGTAAGTCGTCGCCTTCACCGGCGGCTTATACAAAACAAAATCTCCGTACCGGTCGGTTAGATACGCGATGATTTCTTTGTCGCTCTTGCCGGCTTTCATCTGTTCGCGAATCTGTTTGCGCAAGTCTTCGGCCAGGTCCGCGCGCGAATCAGCCAGCGTTTCGTTCTGACAAACCAGACAGCGCAACTGCTCGGTCAGGTTTTTCATGCGCTGCTCGATTTGCGGATCTTCGTTAGGCTGCGCGTCTTTCGGAATAACGACTACCGCGAAGCAAATCGAGATACAGATGAGAGCGATAAGCTGTTTCATTGCGCTAACTGTTTTGCGAGCGGCAGAATCTTGTTGTTCCAAACTTCATCGGTGATTGGACCAATCTGTTTAAAACGAATAACGCCTTGTTTGTCGATTAGATAACTCTCCGGGGCGCCGTAAACACCGTAATCGATTGACGTTCGACCTTCGGGGTCAGATAAGGTCAGGGTGTATGGATTACCCTCTGCCGCGAGCATCTGAATGGCCGCGGCCCGATCGTCTTTGTAGTCGACACCATAGATTGGAACCGCGTTCGTCTTTGAATACTTCACCAGCACTGGATGCTCTTCCCGGCAGGCGACACACCAGGTGCCCCAAAAATTCAGCAGCCAGACTTTCCCGCGCATCTCTTTCGCAGAAATTGTTTTCGCCGGCTCGCTGAGTTGTTGAAGTTGAAAGTCAGGCGCTGCTTTGTTGATAAGCGGGGAAGGAACCTCATGCGGATCGCGATGGAGTCCAATCAGCAGAAACGCGACCAGCCCGATGAATAGCACTAACGGAATTAGTAAATACTTATTCATTACGATTCAACGGCGGAAGATGCAGCGGTGGTTGCGACCGCGACGATCTTCGCTTTTCCGGCAGGTTGTGTCGCTTGCTTCTTGGCGAGGGCATAACGACGATCCGTAACGGCGAATGCGCCGCCGATAGCCATCAATAACGCGCCGCCCCAAATCCAATTCACCAGCGGCTTGTGATAGACCCGCACCGTCCACGCGCCATCTTCCACCTGATCGCCGAGTGATAAATAAAGATCGCGCCAGATGCTGCGATCGATCGCTGTCTCTGAGGTAACGTTTTGCGAAGCAGTAAACGAGCGCTTCTCCGGATGCATCACCGCGAATGGAGCCGCGCCCGTCTTTGCAACTTCAATGTCGGCACGCACCGCTTGATAGTTCGGGCCCGGAACTTGTGCGAGACCCTTTAACTGGAATTGATATCCGCCCACGCTGACCGTGTCACCTATGTTCATCTTCACATCGCGCTCGCTTTGGTAGCTGGTAACGACAGTTACGCCCGCGATGAAGACCGCAACCCCGACGTGGGCCAACTGCATTCCGTAATAACTTCGCGAGGGCGCGGCCAGGCGCGCAAAGAAATTCGTGGCGCCGGATTGACTTTTAATTCGGCTCCAGAAATTTTGCAGCACGGTCGCGACGATCCAGACGGCCAATAGCAGGCCGAGACTCGCGCGCCACTTCCAACCACCGATGATGAATGGCAGCACGACGGCCGTGACCAGGCTGAGCGCGAACGCCCATTTCAAACGGACGGCCAACGCCGGCAGCTTCGCCTGTTTCCAGCGTGCGATTGGACCGATGCCGATGAGAAACGCCGCGGGCGCCATCAGCGGCACAAACACAGTGTTGAAGTAAGGTGGCCCAACTGAGAGCTTGCCAAGATTCAGCGCATCCACAAACAGCGGGTAAAGGGTGCCGAGCAAAACCGAGCCTGCCGCCACGATGAGCAGCACATTATTTGTCAGCAGCAGCGATTCGCGTGAAAAGACTTCGAATTTCGAGCCCAGTCCGACATGCTTTGCTCGCCACGCATACAAAGCAAGCGAGCCGCCGATAACCACGGTCAGAAAACCGAGTATGAAAGTTCCGCGTTTCGGATCATTCGCAAAAGCGTGTACTGAAGTCAGCACGCCTGAGCGCACCAGGAAGGTTCCGAGCAAGCTCAAAGAGAAGGCGGCGATTGCCAGGAGCACGGTCCAACTCTTAAACCCGCCGCGCTTTTCGGTTACTGCCAGCGAGTGAATCAACGCCGTCCCGACCAGCCACGGCATAAACGAAGCGTTTTCAACCGGGTCCCAAAACCACCATCCGCCCCAACCAAGTTCGTAGTAGGCCCAGAAACTTCCCAGCGCGATTCCGCAGGTAAGAAACATCCAGGCGACGGTGGTCCATGGTCGCGACCAGCGCGCCCAAGTGGCGTCGAGACGCCCACCGATTAGCGCCGAAATCGCAAAGGCAAATGCGACGCAGAACCCGACGTAGCCCATATAGAGCATCGGCGGATGCGCAACCATCGCTGGGTCCTGCAGCAGCGGATTGAGATCACGACCATCGGGTGGAATGGGGAACAAACGTTCGAAGGGATTTGACGTCAGCAGCATGAAAAGCAGAAAGCCGGTGCTGATCATGGCCATCACTGAAAGCACGCGGGCGAGCATTTCACGCGGCAGGTGATTACTGAACAAAGTCACCGCCACCATCCAGATCGTCAGCATGAACGTCCAGAGTAGAAGCGAACCTTCGTGCGAACCCCAGGTGGCTGCTAATCGATATTGCAGCGGCAATTGCGAATTCGAATTTGTAGCGACGTTGAGAACTGAGAAGTCATTAGTGATGAACGAATAGGCCAGACATGAAATCGCAATCGTCACAAAGATGAATTGCGCCTGCGCCGTTGGCCGCGCCATCGCAACCAATTGCGGGATGCCTTTCGCGGCGCCGATCAGCGGAAGCGTTGCCTGCGTCACTGCCAACATGAGCGCGAGAATTAGAGCGAATTGTCCGATTTCTGGAATCATAATTTTCTTTGGAGTGCGGCGACTTGGCGCCGCTTTTGTTTTGCTTAAAGAGTTGAAAGCGCCGTCTAGGCACCCCACGCGAGATGCTCGCGCGGGGACCCCCGCCGCCGGCGCACTCCAAATTATTTCGACAAAGTCTTCGCCGCCTCGTTCGCCGAGTTCTTTACCTTATTAATGTCCTTCGCCTGATCAAGCGCACGCGCTGCCTCGGGCGGCATATAGTTCTCGTCGTGCTTCGCCATAATTTGATCGGCGTAGAAAACTCCGTCAGATGCAACCTTGCCCTGCGCTACACAGCCGCGTCCTTCTTTGAAAAGGTCGGGCAGAATGCCTTTGTAAACAACCGGAATTGTGTTCACCGTATCGGTGACTGCGAAGCGAATGGTCAAACCATCGTTATCACGTTTGAGGCTGCCGTCCTGGACCAACCCACCGATGCGAAACGTTCTACCCACCGGCGCTTCTTTAGTCGCAATTTGCGTGGGACTGAAAAAGAAGACCAGATTATCCTTGAACGCTGCCGACACCAGCCACGTTGCCAGACCCAGGGCAGTGAGACAACACACGATAAAGATAATTCTCTTGTGACGACGTTTCATTGACTTTCCTGTAGAGAAGTTTCGAATTGCGATTCGCGATCATCCAAGCCCGGGTTATCCCTCCCGGCAATTTTTCGTTTTCGTTTCCAAAGCATGAAAAGCTCGCCCGCCAGCAAAACGAATGTCACGCTATATGATCCCCAGACGTAAACCGCGTACCTGTCGGTCGCAAAATATCTGATCAAATTCATATCGCAGTTAGGCTGTCGCTTCCGCCAGCCAGGGAGCCTCCTGCTCTCTTTCACGAATTATGTAACGCACGCGAACCAGGACCACAGCAATCGAGTAGAGCCAGCAGGCTCCCAACAAAATCAACATCGCTGCGGCCATTGACGGCGCCATCTTGAAGCTGCTTTTCGTAATCGTCGCGCCCTGGTGCAGGCTGTTCCACCACTGCACTGAAAAATAAATTATGGGAACGTTGACGACACCGACTAACGCCAGCACGGCACCCGCTCGATCAGCGCGACGCCAATCGTCTATGGATGATTGCAGCGAAATGAATCCGATATAGAGGAACAGCAGGATTAGCGTCGAAGTAAGCCGCGCATCCCAGACCCACCAGACTCCCCATGCCGGCCGGCCCCAAAGCGATCCCGTCACCAGCGAGATAAAAGTAAAGATCGCGCCGGTGGTCGCAATCGCCGTCGCCATCATTGAGGCTAATCGCGCATTGAACGCCCAACCAATTCCCGCATACACCGCCATCAGCACGTAAAGAAACATTCCCATCCATGCCGCCGGCACGTGTATGAAGAGGATTCGATACGATTCACCCTGGACCGCATCGGTAGGTGCGACAAAAAACCCAACATACAGTCCAACCACGAAGAGAATCGCCGCCGGGATGGCGAATACGGGGATCATCTTCCCTGCAAGTGGGTAGAAGTTCGCAGGTGCTGCGTACTTGTACCAATTGATTCTGTGTTTGCTCATGAAATTTCCGCAATCATCGACATTCGCGCGTCGGAATGCGTCGCAGTTACAATTCTTATTCCACAGATATCCGCAAAGCCGCACTGGTTGCCCAGGGAGCGAATACTAACGAAACGATCAGTGTCGCTCCCAATAATAAGAGCCACGCTTGCGGACTCGATCCCGTAACACTTGCCTGGACCGCGCCACTACCAAAGATGAGCACCGGAATGTAAAGGGGCAAGACGAGCAAAGCGACTAATACATTAGCGGCGCGCAATCCCAGGGTGAGTGCCGCGCCAACCGAGCCGATGACACTTAGAACCGGCGTTCCCAGCAAGAGAGAAACAATTACGATCGCCAGACCATTTTGCGACAAACCGAACTGAAGTCCAAGCACGGGCGCAATGACGACCAGCGGAAGTTCAGCAACAATCCAGTGCGCAAGCACTTTTGCAAGTACGACCAGGTAGGCCGGCTGCGGGGTCAAAAGCAGTTGCTCAAGCGTTCCATCCTGATAATCGTTGCCAAAAATTCGACCCAGTGACAGCATCGAAGCGAGCAACGCCGCCACCCAAACCACTCCCGGCGCGATCGTGCGCAGTGTTTCCCGCTCTGGTCCAATACCGAGCGGGAACAGGCTCACAACTATGATGAAGAAGAAGAGCGTCGCCAGCACGTCCGCCCGGCGGCGCCAGGCGAGAATGAGATCGCGCCACACCAGCCAGCCGAACATCGATCGAATTGAAGAATTTGCCACTAGGAAAGTTGTAATCGCTGGAACCGCGGCGCCGCCAGGCCCAAATCCTGATGCGTCGCGACTATCGCCATGCCATCCTGCTTAATATGTTCGCTGATAAACTCTCGCGAAAGGTTCATCGCGGCGTCGTCGAGTGATGTCAATACTTCATCGAGAATCCAGAGCCTGGCCTTCGAAGTGAGCAGGCGCGTCATCGCCAGACGTCTGCGTTGGCCGGCGGACAATACCCGAGCCGGAAGATTCTGCTGTTGAGTGAGACCGACACGTTTGAGAATCTCTTGCGCTTCTTTCTTGTCCAAAGCATAGCCGCAAACCGCGCTCGAGATACGCAGGTTCTCGATCGCGGTCAATTCGTCTTTGACCGCATTTTGATGGCCCAGGTAAGCAACTGCGCCAAAGTATTCTTCGCGCAGCGATCGAATCCCCGTTCCATTCCATCGAACTTCACCGGCAGCGGGCATCGCGAGTCCGCACAGAATTCGCAGCAGGCTGGTCTTGCCGCTGCCGTTGGGACCGCGCAATTCGACTAACTCACCGCTCTCAGCAGAGAAGCTCAGCTCTTTGAATAGACGCCGCGTGCCGCGGACACATGTTAGATTGATGACTTCGAGCATTTAACGTTTTTGGAGCAATTCAACACTCTGCGATTGGACTCGCATGATAGTCGAGTCATGGTGTCGTTGTCATGGCATCGACGAAACCCATTTCCATTTTGATCGGAGCGCGCAAGATAAGCGGAACGCTTGTGCGTCTTGGCAACCACTTGTTCGGGCGAACTTCAGTTGCCGGTGGGAGACCATGCGTACTTAGCGCCGGTCCAAAAGATTAAGCCGTGACGGCCGTTCATCGTCTCGCTGATCGCGTCGCCTCTGAGGGGAGGCAATCTCGAGTTTGCTGAGTCACGTTGTAGCTCGCCGGCGGATCGGACCAGAATATTCGTCCCGGCTCCGTTTCGTAACAAATAACTCTGCCGGGCTTCGCGATTGCGCCAGCCCTGCGCGCCGACCCCATGAATAATCGCCAACAGTGAATCAGTTTTCTCCACTTTGACGGGCTTGGGTCGCTGCAACTCGTTAGCGGCTTTACTCCCCGGAATAGGTATCGCGCGCGGATCTTCCAGAATCCAATTCGCCAGCTCATTGTTTATTTCCGGGAGCGAACTCTCATTTGCTTTGCTAACAACTGCCAGGTCTTCTGAACCATCGCCATTGAAATCACCGACGACGAATGATGCAGCACGTGTCTCGTCCAATGATACGGTCTTGTTGAATACTCGAGCGAGTGCCTCGATCACTTCATCTGCTTCAGGCGGCCGCGGACTCTCGCTTGGTCCAGCGGGAGTAGGAGTAGCTCGCCCCAGTGCGACAAGCGATGGTGTCGGCGAACTACTGCTCGTTATCGCACGTGCTTCGGGTTCAGCGCTTTTGGGCGTCTCAACCGATTTGCCGCAACCGAATGAGGAGAGCAAAAAGGCAGACGCCGCGAAGAACGTCATAGTTTTCAATTTCGCGGCCATCTCTTACGATCTCTAAGCGGGTTTTTGATTGAGGTAAGCGGGCCGGAGGTCGCCGGCCCACTCACGTTCAGGCACGTCACAAAGAATTCAAGAAATCTATCAACTGATTCTTTTGTGTCGTGGTCAGATTACGATAGTTGTTGACGACTCCGGTGGCTTCGTTTGCGTGACGAAGAATTGCGTCGTTACGCGTGTAGTTCAAGCCATCGTGCATCAGTTCGTTGCGCGTGCGCACGCCCCAGAGTGGAGCAGTCCGCATCTTGTTCTTCATGCTCTGATCAAGCTGGCCGGTAATGGGATCGATTACCTGAGCAATCCCATCGCCCGTCCCCACGTCGTGCAGGAGAAAGTCGCTGTACGGGTGGATGATCTTGTTGCCCAACGCATTGGGAATTGTAAAAGCCCCGCCATTAATTAGGGTTCCGGGCGAGGCAGTGGTCAAGGTTGTGATGTGGCAAATGTCGCAACCTATCGAGTGGAACAGCGAGGCTCCCGCTTGAGCACTCGCCGTTGCGGCCAGCCGCGCATCTCGCGATGGCACCTTGGTCGCTCGCATGAAACGGGCGAAGGCGTCGATGTCGTTATCCGGATCTTCACCGCACCGGATCGATGGGTTGTTGTTGCATGGAGTGGTGTCTGAGACGTCATCGCACAAGGTTGTGACTTCCTGCAGGTTAAATCGGTTGGTGATGCCCATCTCGTTTAAGTAAGCGCCACTGGCAAACGTAAGCAAGCTGGCATCCTGACTCTTCCAACCGAAACGGCCGATGCGAAGAGCGTTATTTGCCTCGGCCACCGGTACCTGGGTCACCTCGCCTTTCATACCTGACGGTTGGCCGTTGGGAATGTTTTGCAGAGTTTGATTGGAAATACACTCTACAAATCCAAGTCCCATCAGGTTTGTAGTCATCCTCCGAGCGCGAACCGTTTCCGCGCCGGGGACGCGTTCTTGCGCCTGTTCGTTAGGGTTATTGTAGATGATCGCGTGCGTTACCAAATCGGTAACCACGCCTGGGCAAGTCGCCCGTTGGTTGATGAGAGATCTGTTGGCAATGGTCACTCCCGTCAAGCCGCCGCCGTCATTAATGGTCAACGTGGCGGGGACGAAATTGCCAGAGCCGTCGTTATGTCCAGCACGAAGTTCCGAAATCTGGCTGATGCCGCCGGTGACTGGATTTTGGTGACACTCAGCGCACGACTGGGCGTTGTAAACGGGTCCCAGTCCCTTCACGACATCGTCGCGCTCCTCGAACGTTGCTCTGTCGCCATCGTGGGTCGCCTGGCTGACAAAGGTTGTATCGTTGGTCAGAGTGTCAAATCCTGCCGGAGCTTCGGTTGCTGATTGCCCTTCGACTGTTCTCGATGCCCAGATGGGCAAAGCGAGAGCGACGGCGAAGAGAACAAAGATCAAAACTCTTAGGTAGTTAACCATGATCATGGGCCTCCTTAATTTCAAAGCACACTTTGAGCGTTGAAACGACGGGTCAACTGCCAAACGGCAGCTTCGTCGTTTCCAGTTTGTTTTCCTGACCCTTGCTCGAAAGCTGGCCTAAATGAGGTGGGTGGTCGTTCTAGTCAATCGGCCAGCGAAGCTCGACCGTCGCCTTTGGAAATTAACTTAGTCGGCGCTATCGAGGAGTGAACCAACGACCATTTGCAAGTGCGGCGAACTCTAATACGGTTACCTCTTTATGTCAATAGCAAATATTTTGCATCCGGCAAGCCGCAAGGGCTGGCCGGTAAAGCGTTCTGATTCCAGCAGACAATCTCTCTCTACGGCTTCACAGTAAAAACTGGTTTGCAGCTATCGCTGATTTGGTAAACGAGAATCTTTCAGGTAAAAAGGCTCGAGCGTTTCGTAAAATGAGATCACTCTCCGATCAAGATCACCAGGTAACTCAATTATCCGAGCAGCTCGCTGAGATCGAGCAGCGGTTGATTCCCACGGGGCTTCATGTCTTTGGTCGCGCCGCCGAATTAAAAGAGAAAGCAGATCTGCTTCGCATGGTAGCGTCGTTCGATCGCCCGGAGCAGGACGCGCTCTCTTTGCCCGGATTGGTGGCTGAGGGCTTGGGCATCGAAGGTTACGACGACATCATTCAACAGACGACGACCAGTGAGGCGAAGGATCTAATCGACAGCATCGTCAAAGAGGCCATTGATCGATTTTGTGAAAGGGGTGCGAACGCGGCCAGCTCATGTTTGAGTTCGCGCGCCAACGTCGAAGTCGAACGATCTCTGCCGACTTTCAAATTGCTGGCGACGATTAAGGAACACCTCGATTCAAATTCTGAGCTCGATTCGCTGCTGCGTTCTCTGCGCGGCGAATACATCGAGCCCGGGCCTGGGGCGGATATCGTCCAGAACCCGCTGGTGCTTCCTACTGGTCGCAACACACACGCAGTCAATCCTTATTCTGTGCCATCGCAAGCCGCGTTCATGCGCGCGAAAACAACCGCCGACGCTTTGCTTCAAAGATACTTTGATGAGCACGGCCGCCATCCCCGCGCGCTGGCACTGGTGCTCTGGGGATTGGATAACATCAAGACGCAGGGCGAAGGCGTCGCCCAGGCGCTTTGGCTTTTGGGGGTGCGGCCGGTCCGCGATGCGCTCAATCGCGCGACTGAGATTGAAATAATCCCGCTCGACGAATTAAAGCGGCCGCGCATGGATGTCGTGATGACCGTGTCCGGCATCTTTCGCGATCTGTTCGCGCCGACGATGAGTCTCCTTGATAAAGCGGTTCGCAAAGTGGCGCAACTGGATGAGCCGCTTGAGATGAATTACGTGCGCCGCAACGTTTCGCAACGAACCGAGAATGGCGCAGCAGATTTTGACGATGCGGTCACGCGTGTCTTTTCGAATGCGCCGGGCAATTACGGAGCGAATGTGAATTTCATGGTGATGCAGTCGGCGTGGGAGAACGAAGCAGCGCTGGGTGATCTTTTCGTCACTCGCAAGTGCTTTGCCTACACGCGCGATTCGAAAGGGCGAACCGTCGCAGGCCGCGAAGCTCCCGAATTGATGGGTGATGCTTTGTCTCAAGTTGAAGCCACGTATCAGAACATTGATTCATTCGAGGTCGGCATCACCGATGTCGATCATTACTTTGAATACCTCGGCGGGATCTCGAAGGCAGTGGAGACGCGCTCGCAGGCTCGACCATCGATTTATTTGTCTGATTCGCTTTCGCCGCAAACTAAGATTCGTTCGCTCAAGGAGACCGTGCGGCTTGAGACGCGCACGAAGACACTGAATCCAAAATGGTATGAAGGAATGCTGAAACATGGTTTTCGCGGCGTCGCGGAAATCGAGAACCATGTGACGAACACTTTCGGCTGGAGCGCGACCGCGGACGCCGTCGATCCATGGATTTATACAGAGATTGCGCAGACGTTTCTGCTGGACGAAGCGATGTGCGAACGATTAGGTGAACTAAATCCGTATTCGTTGGAGTCGCTGGCGAAGCGCTTGCTTGAAGCGCATGAGCGTGGGTATTGGAACCCGAATGAGGATGTTTTGGAGAGACTGGGTGAGGTCGTCTCTCGACTTTCCGCTTTAGCCAGATGAATCACAGCGCTCTCGGGTATTTCAGTTATTTCGTTTCGTGTAAGTTAGTGGTCGGATGCCAACTCTCGAATTAGGTTCACAACCGCTAATAGGGGATGCAACTTTTCTTACTTGATTACCATGCTTAACTTGATGCAGGCATCAGCTGTACGCACGAAGGATCAGCGGCCGGAGTGGCAGAACTTATTTTCAAAGATGGGGTCTATCAGATCGTTGGAGCTGCAATGGATGTGTATTACACG
Organism: Pyrinomonadaceae bacterium; assembly: GCA_036403735.1. Lineage (GTDB taxonomy): Bacteria > Acidobacteriota > Blastocatellia > Pyrinomonadales > Pyrinomonadaceae > UBA11740. The sequence goes on along the minus strand of DASWQK010000652.1, from coordinate 993 downwards.
TTGGGTCGTGGGTTCTTAGAGCCGGTATACCAGGAAGCGTTGGGGATAGAAATGCGCCACCGCGAAATAACATTTGAGGCGCAGAGGCCGTTGATGATCAAGTACAAAGGCAGTGAATTAAAGAAGAGGTACTTGGCCGACTTTGTGTGTTTCGGCAAGATTATCGTTGAGATCAAAGCATGCGAGGCGTTGACCTCAAGAGACGAAAGCCAACTCATTAATTACATGAAGGCGACTGGAATGAGAGTCGGACTCTTGTTCAATTTCTGCAGCATCGCAAAGCTTGAGTGGAAGCGCTACGTCGTCTGAAACTGTTGGTGGTGTTTGATTTCGATTTGTGTGATTTCGTGGTTCCTCTTGCACTTCAATGACGAGGAGACCACGAACTCACACTAATTAATGCAAAACGAAGTAACACGAATTACGAATGAACATAACCGTCCTTTACGTCGGTTCTAGTCTGCTCGCGCCGCTGCGCAACGCGGAGCGCGAGATCAATCGTGAGTACGGGCTTGATCTGCGTTTGGCAGTCCGCAACTTCGGCTCGCAGTTTACTGAAGATGAATGGCAGACGATCGAAAGCGATCTCGCTCAATCCCAAATCATCTTTGTGATTCACGTGATGGATGGCGAGAACGCCGGGCGTCTGCTGTCATTGCTCGATCGCTATCGATCCAAAGCGGCGGTAATCGTCATCAACTGCATGCCTGAGTTGATGAAGCGGACGCGGGTGGGCAAGTTGGATTTTGCGAAGCTGCCGGGAGTGAGTTCCGGCAAAGTGCAAAGAGCAGAGGGCAAAGAGTCGGAAACTTCAGGCGTCCGTAACTTACTAAAAGGTGTTGCGTCGTGGATCGGGCGACAGACTCGCAACGGAAAATCGAATGGTCACGGCCGCGCGGATTATTTGAAGTGGGCCGAGCGTCTGCCGGGACTACTCCGCTTTGTTCCCAATGCCGGCCGCTTGCGCGACGCGAAAAACTATCTCTTGGTAGT
>DASWQK010000651.1:0-2693 GCA_036403735.1 Pyrinomonadaceae bacterium | reverse complement strand
GTTTGCGGATCGATCGTTATAAAGTCAGTACCGGGAGCGACAGCGACCGGGTCGCACGTGGCAACAACGACTGAGACGTGAGGTCATTACCCAGTCGCTACCGCTCCCCGTACTGGCCTCGGTGCGAAGTAGCGTCTTGCTTGCTCGCACCGCACCCGTTAAAATCTTTTCGAACAGATGACTCGGTCGGGATCCCCCCGCGTAGTAGAACCAGCGAATGAAAGAATGCCCAACCTGTCGTAGTTGTTTCCCCGATGACATACTGCACTGCCCTGATGACGGGGCGGCCACGGCTTCGTCCATCCAAGGCGAGCCGATTCTTGATGGCCGCTATCAGCTCGAGAAGCGTCTGGGCCAGGGCGGCATGGGTGTGGTTTACAAAGCCCGCCACATCTTTCTGAAAACCGCGCACGCGATCAAAATCATTCTTCCCGATCTCGTCGGCAACGATCCAAATCTCGTCACTCGCTTTCGTCAGGAAGCGCTGGCCGCGGCCGCGATTCGCCATCAAAACATCATTGCGGTAACTGACTTCGGCGTGGTCCGCGGCACGATGCCGTTCCTCGTGATGGAGTTCGTGCAGGGGAGATCTCTGCAAGACATCATGGCTGAGGAAGGCGCGATGTCGCCGTTGCGCGCGTTCGAATTGATGCAGCCGATTTGCTCGGGCATTGCCGCGGCGCACCGGCAGGGCATCGTCCATCGCGATCTGAAACCGCTGAATGTGATGATTTGCGACGAGATGCCGACCGCGGAAGCCGTGAAGATCCTCGACTTCGGATTAGCCAAGATTAAGTCCGGCGAGCTGCTGGGATCGTTTATCGCAGCGCAGACGACTGGACTAATGGGCTCGCCTTTTTATATGGCGCCGGAACAGTGGTCGGACGAACCGCCGGACGCCCGCGCCGATGTTTATAGTCTCGGCGTCATGCTCTTTCAGATGCTTTGCGGTGAAGTGCCTTTCAAAGGCAGTTCGATTCCGTCGATCATGAAAAAGCATCTGACCACGGATGTCCCTTCGCTGGCTTCGAAAGGCGTCGAAGTCCCGCCGCAAATTGAATCCGTCGTTCGTCATGCTTTAGAGAAGGAGGCCGATCATCGAACTGCGTCGGCCGACGAATTCTCTCGGGAGTTGGGCGCCGCGATGTCATCGGCCAGCGCTGAATTGAAGCGCACCGGCGACAGAGCGCCAATCGATCCCGGCAAGACGATTGTGACTCCCGCTCCCGCTAACGTCACGACACCTCCGACAGGATCTTCAACGGCGTTCGATCCCCTGGCGGGAACGATCAGCGCCGCGGCGTTGCAGGAAGAGGAGCACAAGACTCTCTTTGCACAGCGCGAACTTGCGCGCGAAGCGGCGCAGAGACAGAAATTAGCCGATGAAGAAGCACGGCGATTAAGGGCCGAAGAGCAAAAGCGCGAACAGGAAGAAGCCGCGCGCGACAAAGAGCGGAAACATCTTGAAGAAATAGTTGCCGCGCAAACCAAGGTCCTGGAAGATAAGCTGACGCAACTTGCTTCGACGATGTCACCGAAAACCGGAGGCGTCGATGCTGAAGCGACCCACATTCAACGCGCAGGGATGATCACGGGTGGCGACAGCCTGGCAGGCAGCGCATCCCAGGCGTTTCCGCGCGTTGATGTCGCGCTCACGCCGAAGAACCGATCTGCGGCGATGCCGATCGCGGCGGTGGTCCTGGTCGTACTGCTGGCCGGCGGTGCGGTCGGTGGTTACTTCATTTACAAATCGCGCAGCGTCGTGATCGCTGGTCCAGTGAAGCCCACGACTCCGGTAGATCCTCCAATCAAACCTGACCTGGTTGAAATTGAAGGCGGCACTTTTCAAATGGGTCGCAACGATTCGGAGGCGACCGAAGGACCGGCTCATCCAATTACTGTAAATACTTTTTCAATGGACAAGACCGAGGTCACGAACGCTGAGTACGCGCAGTTTGTGAAGCAGACGAACCATACGCCGCCGGAACAGTGGGGCAGCGTGAAACCACAGGCGGGCCAGGAGCTGCTTCCCGTGTCGAATGTTTCTTACGAAGATACGATCGCTTTTGCCGCCTGGCGATCGAAGCGCGATGGCGTCACTTACCGGTTGCCCACCGAAGAAGAATGGGAGTACGCGGCGCGCAACGGCGATAAGGACAATCTGTATCCGTGGGGCAACACCTGGTCGTCGGGCCATGCCGCGACGCTTGATGCCGGCGTCGGAAGAGAACAACCCGTCGGAACTTATCCGGCCGGCGCCAATCGTTGGGGTGTTCAGGATCTGATGGGTAACGTTTGGGAATGGACCTCGTCCAAAGCATCCGTCTATAAGGGCAATACGTTGCAGCTTCCCGCGCAATACCAGGATTGGATAGTTGCGCGCGGAGGAGGCTACAGTAGCCCAACGAATAAGGTTAGTGGCACTCACCGCGACTGGTTTGCTCGTAATTACAAGAATGCGGTGCTCGGATTTCGTCTCGTGAAAGCCGCCTCATAGCAGTTGTGGTCATCTCGCTTGCTTTCACACGCTGCTTTCCTCAAAATCAGCCGCGCAAGTTAACCGCCTCGATTCGTTCGTGCAGAGTAGACTTTGGTTACTAAGCGATAAACGGAGGAGTAGATGTTCCAACAAAGCAAGATTCGTTTCGCTCGACCGGTGCTGCTTTGCATGTGCCTGATGTTTGCCGGCGCGC
>DASWQK010000650.1:0-12619 GCA_036403735.1 Pyrinomonadaceae bacterium | reverse complement strand
CAGAAGACGCCAAGTATCCTCCAGTCGGGTAACGGCGGAGGGATAGTGATAGGTCAAAGCGATCCGAATTTCTGGGGAACGCAACTCAAGCTCTTACAGAATGAGGCGCTCGCGCGTCAGGTGGTGGTCAGGCTCGACTTGCCACATAATCCGACGTTCTTTGGGCCGCAGGGACAAAGCACGATTTTCGCTTCGTTGAAGCGAATCTTCTCGCGTGACGCGGTTCCCAAGGCTTCTCCGACGCCGGCAGCGAACTCCGCGCCACTTAATGAAGAAGCGCTCAAAAACCAGGAATTTACTCCTGAGCAGCTGGCTGCGCTCGAGCCCTATGAAGACACGATTACGGCAAATGAAACTGTTGAACCTCAGTCGCAAACCAACCTGGTAATCATTCGCTATCACCATAATGATCCGGTTATGGCGCAAAAGATCGCCGACACTTTGGCCGAAGTGTTCGTCTCGAACAACCTGGCCCTGCAGGAAACTGGAACCAGCAAGCAGTCAACGGAACTGGCCGAGGAGATCGCGAAGTACCAGGGGCAAGTCAAACAGAAACAGGCGGATGTTTTCAATTATGCGAAACAATACGAATTGCCGTTGACCGATGCGCCGGCGAGCAACCTGCGTCAACAACGAGTCTCGACTTATAGTTCGCAATTACTAGACGCTGAGAATCAGAAGCGAAATCTGCAATCCGCATACGAAGCCGCTAAGAATTCACCAGATCCGTTCGCTAATCCCGAAGTGCAAAAAGACCAGCGAATTCTGAAATTACGCGAGAAGATCAGTGAACTGAAGGACAAGGAAACCGGTTTACTTCAGAAGTACACCAAAGAATGGCCCGAAGTGCAGCAGGTTGAGGCGCAGATCGCCCAGCTTGAAGTTGAATTGAAAAAGGCCCCGGCGGAAGTGCTGTCTTCAATGAAAGCGAAAGCCGACGCCGCCTCGAGTCAACTCGCGGATTTGAAAACCGCGTATACGAAAGAGAGCGGCCTCACCGCGCAACAGACCAAAAACATAATCGAACTGGCTTCCATGCGGGCAGATTTGGCCAGCGACCAACAGTATCTCAACACCCTTTTTCAGAAACGTCGTGAGCTTAATGCGGTTTCGGGCGAGACAGGTACGAATGTTTCGATTTCGAATCCCAGCCGCTTGCCACGCGCGCCGGTGGGGCCAGCGCGCCTGAAGACAATACTGATCGCATTTGTCCTTTCATTGGTGGCGGGTATCGGGCTCGCGTTCCTGCTCGACTTTCTCGACGATACAATTAAATCGGTTGACGATGTCGACCGGTATATCAACTTGCCCGCGCTGGCTTTGATCCCGGCGGTGCGCAATGACAGGACCCGTTTACGCGGCGGTGAAGCCGCGCTTGCCGGTCCGAATGACACCACGGCGCTAGCCATGGTGAAAGATATCAGGTCGCCGATTGCGGAATCATATCGGCACCTTCGCACGTCGCTCTTGCTGTCTTCTGCCGGCACCGCTCCGCGAACCATTCTGGTAACGTCGAGCCAGCCTTCGGAAGGCAAGACGACGACCGCGATTAACACGGCCTTCATTCTCGCGCAGACAGGCGCCGAAGTGCTGATCATCGATGGCGATCTGCGGCGTCCTCGACTACACACGCATTTCAATATTTCAAACGCGCGCGGGTTGACGAATTGTTTGTCTGGCGAAGCGAGTGAGATCGATTCGGTCATCCAGAGCTATGCGGCTCTTCCCAACCTGAAATTGCTGCCCTCAGGCCCAATGCCGCCAAATCCCGCGGAATTGCTGGGCTCGGAAGAGATGAGTAATTTGCTGATTTCGTTGAGAGAGAGATTTACGCACGTGATCGTGGATTCGCCGCCGGCGATTTCGTTTACTGACGCATCGATTCTTTCCACGTTTGTTGACGGCGTGATTCTGGTCGTTCACGGGGGCCGCAGCTCGCGTGCCGTGGTGCGACGCGCTAAACAACAATTGCTCGATATCGGCGCGCACATCTTCGGCGTGGTGCTGAACAACGTGAAGATCGACAAGACGCAGGACTACTACTACGGTGGGTATTACGGCTATTACAAGTCGAATTATTACACCGCGGAAGAAGAGCCCGAAACGGATCAAGGCCCCGCCGGCACGTGATCGAGACAGGATTCACGCGTGGTCGCGCTTTGATTTTCAAATCACTGTTCTTACCAGGCCATTAAGCCTCAAGCGATAGTACATGCCCGGACAGTTTTGTGTGATTACGCCCGATGTCAGGCTCGGCCATGACGTCGTTATCCATCACTTTGTTAACCTTTACGGTTGTGAGATCGGTGACGGGACCAGAATCGGTTCCTTCGTTGAGATTCAAAAGAACTCCCGCGTCGGCCGCAACTGTAAAATTTCCAGTCACAGTTTTGTTTGCGAAGGCGTGACCATCGAAGACGAAGTCTTCATCGGCCATGGCGTCACGTTTATCAATGACAAAGTTCCCCGCGCGACCAACGCCCAGGGCAAACTGCAGACTGACGACGATTGGCAACCAATCCCCACGACCGTCAAGCGCGCAGCCAGTATCGGTAGCGGAGCGACCATTCTGTGCGGTGTAACGATCGGCGAAAGAGCAATAGTGGGCGCGGGCGCAGTGGTTACCAAAGACGTCCCAGCCGATACGACCGTCATCGGCAATCCCGCCTCGCCCCGAAAAAGATAACTCGATATGACTCCCAATCCCTGCGGTTCTTTGTCCTTTCGCGGTTTTGCGTGAGTAGTCTGCCTGGGCTTGAGGCGTTTCACGCTCAGGCGCCAAGCCGCAAAGTCACGCGAACAGAATTCCGATTAAACCCGCCTCATCAATTCACTTTTCAACAAATGCTCGTTATTCTCTTTTACTAGTGGATGCAATTAATATCGGCGTGATTGGCTGCGGTTATTGGGGGCCAAATCTCCTGCGCAACTTCGCTGAGAATGAAGCAGCGCAACTTCGCTGGATCTGCGATCTCGACGAAGATCGTCTGGCGAGTATGTCGCGCCGCTATCCGATGGCCCAAACGACATCTGACTATCGCCTTCTCGTTGACGATTCAGCGGTTGATGCGGTTGCGGTGGTCACGCCTGTCGGTACACATTTCACCATCGCGAAAGATCTGCTGGCGGGCGGAAAGCACGTGCTCCTGGAAAAACCGCTGGCGGCGACGATGGCCGAAGCACAAGAGCTGATCGATCTGGCGGAAAGAAATAAACTTACGCTGATGGTCGATCATACTTTTATCTACACCGGCGCAGTTCGGAAGATGAAAGAAATCGTCAGCAGCGGAGAGTTGGGTGATCTGCTTTACTTTGATTCCGTGCGGATTAACCTCGGGTTGTTTCAGCGCGATATCAACGTACTTTGGGACCTTGCACCTCATGACCTTTCGATCATGGATTTTTTGATCGACCGCCAACCGCAGGCGATTAGTGCACTCGGTAGTTCACATATCGAGCGCGGCGTCGAAAACATCGCTTATCTTGTGATGCTGTTTCCCGATGAATTCATCGCGCACTTTCATTTCAACTGGCTGGCGCCGGTAAAAATTCGCCGTACGATGATTGCCGGCAGCAGCAAAATGATTTTGTATGACGACATCGAACCAACCGAAAAGGTTCGCGTTTACGACAAAGGCGTAACTGCTAATCGCGTGGGCAATCGCGAAGTTGATTACCAAACGCTCGTCAGTTATCGCACCGGCGATGTGTGGGCCCCCAAACTGGATTCGACAGAGGCCTTGCGTTACGTCGTTGCCGAATTTCTGGATTCAATTCGCGAGGGTCGCCAGCCTTTGACTGACGGCTACGCCGGCCTGCGGGTTGTTCGTCTTCTCGAAGCCGCTCAGCAGTCGATCAAAAGTGGGGGGAATGCCGTAATCCTCGCCGACAATGCGCAAACCGCGCCCGCATAAGCTTCAACCGACCATCACCAGACTCATGAATGTTCCGCTCCTCGATCTAAAGGCCCAGTATGCAGCAATTCGCGAAGACGTGCGCGACGCCATCGATCGTGTTTTCGAATCGCAAAGGTTTGTATTAGGCGCTGAGGGTCAGGCCCTGGAAGCAGCTATCGCTCGCTACTGCCAAACAGAATTTGCGATTGGCTGCGCCTCCGGCTCAGACGCGTTATTGCTCGCGTTGATGTCGTGCGGAGTTGGAGCGGGCGATGAAGTCATCACTACGCCGTTCACTTTTTTCGCGACGGCCGCGGCGGTTACTCGACTCGGCGCGCGACCGGTATTCGTAGACATCGACGAGCCTACCTTCAACATCGATCCCGCGCGGGTCGAGGCAGCTATCTCGGCACGAACTAAAGCGATGATCGCGGTACATCTTTACGGTCAATGCGCAGATATGAAGCCACTAGTTGAGGCGGCCGCGAAACGTGATATTCCCATCATCGAGGATGCTGCGCAGGCTATCGGCGCGGAAGACCGGGGACGTCGCGCCGGCTCGATCGGAGCAATCGGATGTTTGAGTTTCTATCCTTCAAAGAATCTGGGTGGCGCCGGCGACGGGGGAATGTTAACTACGAGCAATGAGGATCACGCGCACCGGTTGCGGATGTTGCACGTGCATGGTGAAGCGCACAAGTATCACCACGACGTCGTTGGCATTAACAGCCGGCTCGACGAATTGCAGGCTGCCATATTGCGCGTGAAGCTGGCACACCTTGATGAATGGACCAGCGCCCGTCAGCGAAAGGCCCGGCAATATGAATTAATGTTTACCGATGCTGGTCTCCGCGAGCAGATCACGCCGCCGTATGTCAGGCGTGAGGGGCGCCATGTGTTCCACCAATTTGTGGTACGCGTTCCGGCAGGTGCACGCGACGCGCTGCGCGAGCATCTGCGCACGCACGGCGTCGGCTGTGACGTTTATTACCCCGTGCCGCTGCACCTCCAGAAATGTTTTGCTGATCTAGGTTATAAGAAGGGCGAATTGCCTGCCGCAGAACGAGCGGCCGCGGAAACTCTCGCGCTGCCGATTTATCCCGAACTAACCGACGCGCAACAAGGTTGGGTGGTGAGCACCCTCGCGGATTTTCTTAAGTGACGGCTAGAGCGATTCCCAGCGCGCTTTGGCGACTGCCACATGCTGCATTTCCGTGGCCTCAGTCTCCTGCTTAGCTAACTGGAGGTCGTGATCGACCATTAACTTTACGAGCTGGTCAAAGGTAACCTTTGGCTGCCAACCCAATTCACGGCGAGCTTTGCTCGCATCTCCCAACAAAAAATCTACTTCGGCCGGCCTAAAGTACCGCGGATCGATTTCCACGTATCGCTGCCAATCAAGATCCAGATAGCTGAAAGTCCTTTCAATGAATTCGCGCACTGAATGTGTTTCACCGGTGGCGATTACGTAATCCTCGGGTTCTTCCGCATTGAGCATCAGCCACATGGCCTCAACATAGTCGCGTGCGTAGCCCCAGTCGCGCTGCGCATCGAGGTTTCCCATGTAGAGTTTTTCCTGCAACCCGACTTTGATGCGGGTCGCCGCGCGCGTGATTTTGCGTGAAACGAAGGTTTCGCCGCGGCGCTCTGATTCGTGATTAAACAGAATTCCGTTGCACGCAAACATGCCGTAGGACTCGCGGTAGTTCAGAGTAATGTAATAGGCGTAGGCTTTGGCGCACGCGTAGGGCGAACGCGGATGAAACGGTGTCGTTTCGGTCTGTGGGGTCTCGACCGCTTTGCCGTAAAGCTCCGAAGATGAGGCCTGATAAAACTTCGGACGAATTCCGGCTTCGCGAACCGCTTCCAGCAGACGTACGGTGCCGAGGCCTGTCACCTCACCTGTGTATTCGGGAATATCGAAGCTCACGCGAACATGGGACTGCGCACCGAGGTTATATATCTCGTCAGGTTGAATCTGCCTCAGGATGGTGTTGAGCGAACTCGAGTCGTTCAGATCTCCATAGACGAGATGCAGGCGCGTGCCCTTCTCATGCGGGTCTTGATACAGATGATCGATTCTGTCGGTATTGAAGGACGATGAGCGGCGGATAATGCCGTACACATCGTAGCCTTTGTCGAGCAACAACTCGGCCAGGAACGAACCATCCTGACCAGTAATGCCTGAGATGAGAGCGGTCTTAGCCATACACACGGGACGCTTGCCGAAACCATCGCGCCGCGCTCGAAACCGGCCCAACTTTCTGCGGCGGCGAAGTTTTTGATACCATAGCCAACCTTAGGCTTCAGGGCAAGTGCCGGTTGCGAACCACTGTCAGCACCTTTGCGCGAGCCGGGCACGAAAGGCGACTTAATCTTCGATTGAGTATTGAATTCCCTTACAAGCGGATCGCGGTTACGGGCGGCGCAGGGTTTCTCGGTCGTTTTGTGGTAGAGAAACTCAAGGCGCACACGGATGTAGAAGTCTTTGTGCCGCGTCGTAGCGAATACGACCTGGTTGAGAAGGCCGACGTCGTGCGGCTGCTTGAGGAGTCGCGACCTGACTTACTGATTCATCTTGCGGCTGTGGTCGGGGGGATTGGTCATAACAAGAAGAATCCCGGCAGGTTTTTCTACGAGAACCTGATGATGGGTACCCAGCTAATTGAACAGTCGCGATTGCGCGGCGTACAAAAATTTGTGGCGGTCGGCACCGTGTGCGCTTACCCAAAATTTACGCCGGTGCCGTTTAAAGAAGACGATTTGTGGAATGGTTATCCGGAAGAAACAAATGCTCCGTACGGACTGGCGAAAAAAATGATGTTAGTCCAATCGCAGGCTTATCGTGAGCAATACGGCTTTAACTCGATCTTTCTGTTGCCGGCAAATCTTTACGGGCCGGGTGACAACTTTGATTTGGAAACATCGCACGTAATCCCCGCACTGATCAGGAAATGCGTCGAGGCTCGCCGCTGCGGCGCAGAATTCATCGAAGTGTGGGGCTCCGGAAAACCGTCACGAGAATTTTTATATGTCGAGGATTGTGCTGACGGAATTGTCAAAGCGGCTGAGCTGTACAACGAAAGCGATCCGATTAATCTTGGTAATGGCCGCGAAGTTGTGATTAGGGATTTAGTAGAGCTGATAGCACGGCTCGCGCGCTTCGAAGGCGAAATTAGATGGCAAAGTGATAAGCCTGATGGTCAACCGCGCAGGCAACTCGATACCTCGCGCGCATTTGCACAGTTCGGTTTCCGGGCGCAAACCCCTATGGAAGCGGGGTTGAAGAAAACGATCGACTGGTACGAAAAGAATAGTCTTATGTCTGAAGTCGCGAGTCTGGAGTCACTGGCAAAAGCATAGTCTGCCGACGACTTGAGCGTCGAACATCAGATTACAGCCCCAGACTTCTTAATCATGCCGCCAAAGATTAGCATCGTTACTCCCTCTTTTAATCAAGGGCAGTTCATCGAAGAAACAATTCGGTCGGTGCTGGATCAAGACTATCCGAATCTCGAATACCTGGTGATCGACGGGGGGAGCACTGATCAAACGGTTGACACCATTCGCAAGTATGAATCGCACCTTTCGTATTGGGAGAGTGAAAAAGATCGCGGCCAGGTGCATGCAATTAACAAAGGACTCGCCCGGGCGACCGGCGACATCTTTGCGTTCATCAATAGTGACGACATCTATTTGCCTGGAACTTTCTCGACCGTGGCGAAATATTTTGACGAGCATCCGGACGCTGAGTGGATCTGCGGCGATACCCAGATGTTTGGTAAAGGACGCCCGACCGAAGTTGTTCGCACCGTGGTTCCCAAATCGGCGGCCCATTGTTTGTCGTGGGCTTACACTGCGCCCCAGCCCGGACATTTTTGGAAAAGAGAATTGCTGGGCACAGGCTTTGACGAAGCTTGGCGTTACGATTTCGATCACGACTTATACGTACGTCTGTTGCTTGCCGGCCATAGTTGTGAACACATACCAGCGATTTTTGCCGGGTACCGCTTGCACGAGGCGAGCAAGACCGTCGCTGAAACTGAAGCGTTCGATGAGGAATTTGATCGAAGCGCTGAACTCTACGAGGGCCGTCTGCATGGCGCCGACCGTCGCTGGTGTCGATCAACCCGGTTTCTGCGGCGATCGTATGCGGCCAGCGAGTCCGGGAACAAATCTGAAGGCGCACGTTGGTTGATGCGGGCGTTGGCAACTTATCCCGAAGGAGTAATGAAACGCCCTTTCTGGGGCTGTTTCCGCAAGCTTACCACCAGCTGAGCTTGCGTCTGCTTATCCGCGTTTATCCGCAGCTGCGTAATAATTGAATGTCGAAGGTCGTCACCCAAAAGAAATCCTGGCGCACTGAACGCGAGTTCGGTCTGATGGTGGGCGGCGTGTTACTGCTGCTGAGTTTGTGGTGGATCTATCGCGGCAAGTTTCATAGCGCGAGGCAATTCACCTTGCCACTCGCGTCGTTGCTGCTGTTCCTTGGTATTATTTTTCCGCAGGCGCTGGTTTATCCGAACAAGGCATGGATGGCGCTGGCGGAGGTTTTGTCATTCATCTCAACGCGAATAATTCTGGCGTTCGTTTACTTCGCTATACTGACGCCGATCGGGGTCGTCAAACGATTATTCGGCTGGGACCCTTTGAATCGTCGCGCTGCTCGGAGCGAAACCTATTGGCGGCCTTATTCGGAACGTCAGCGCGACCGCCGCCATTATGAAAAGATGTTTTGAGGAGTTGCGATGTCGAAAGTCCAGGTAGTCAGCGAACTCTGGCAGTTCATGAAAGAGAATAAGAAGTATTGGCTGGCGCCGATTGTGATCACGCTGGTCTTGTTCGGTGTGTTGCTGGTGCTGGCAAAGAGTTCAGCGATCGCGCCATTCATTTACACACTCTTCTAATCGTCCTGATTGCAATGTAACGCAAGCTGTCAGCTTGCGCGCAAACGCGGGGTCCCCGCCGCGGCAGCCGCGGTGGGGTGCTCTTACAGTTTGCGTTACACCCAGTGTCGAACATTCTTGGCATATCTGCGTTCTATCATGACTCTGCCGCTTGCCTGGTGGTTGATGGCGAGATCATCGCCGCGGCGCAGGAAGAACGATTCACGCGCCTCAAGCACGATCACAATTTTCCCGTTCATGCCGTTCGTTACTGCCTGCAAGAGGCGGGCATAACTGCAGACGAGTTGGATTTTGTCGGCTTCTATGACAAGCCGCTGTTGAAATTCGATCGACTGCTCGAGACCTATCTTGATTACGCGCCCGCTGGTTTTCGCTCGTTTCTGAAGGCAATGCCGCTGTGGATGAAAGAGAAACTTTGGATGCCGGATTTGATTCGCTCTGAGATGGCCAAAGCGGGCGGCGCCCCGGATCATCGCGCGCAAAAAAAAGCCGGCAAGAAATTTCAGTGGCAGCTCCTGTTTGGAGATCACCACGAAAGTCACGCCGCGAGTGCTTTCTATCCTTCGCCGTTTGAGGAAGCCGCGATCTTAACCATCGACGGCGTGGGCGAATGGGCCACGAGCTCGGTCGGCATCGGTCGCGGCAACGAAATTACTTTGCTGAAAGAGCTGCGCTTTCCCGACAGCCTCGGCTTGCTTTACAGCGCCTTTACTTATTACACCGGATTCAAAGTCAACAGCGGCGAGTACAAAGTGATGGGCCTGGCGCCGTACGGCGAACCGAAATATGTCCGGTTGATCAAAGACAACATTGCTGAAGTTCGCGAAGACGGAAGTATTCGCATGAATCACGATTACTTCAGTTACTCGGCGGGGCTGCGCATGACGAACGATGCGTTCAATCGTTTGCTCGATGGCCGACCGAGGCAGCCTGAATCAAAAATCACGCAGCGCGAAATGGATTTGGCGCGGAGCATCCAGGTGATTACCGAAGAGGCGATGCTCGGGATGGCGCGCTTCGTGCACAAAGAAACCGGGATGAAGCGACTCTGCATGGCCGGCGGCGTCGCGCTGAATTGCGTGGCGAATGGCCGCGTCTTACGTGAAGGTCCGTTCGCGGATATTTGGATTCAGCCGGCCGCCGGTGATGCAGGTGGAGCGATAGGCATCGCCCAGGCAATTTGGCATCGATATCTTGGTCGTGATCGAGTGAGCCCGGAGAAGGCTGGAACATGGCAGTCTTCGCGTTCAATGAAAGATTGCTCGCCTCTGTACGCGGACGGAATGAAAGGCTCGTTTTTGGGACCACGCGACACTGTCGAAGAAATTGAATCGTTCCTCAGCTCCAAAAATCTTCCGTACAAAAACTATTCGCGCGCAGAACTACCGGAAGTTGTGGCTGAGTTGCTGGCAGCGGGAAAGATAATTGGTTTGCATCAGGGCCGGATGGAATTTGGTCCACGCGCGCTTGGCGGCCGCAGCATCATCGGCGATCCGCGTTCGCCTGAGATGCAATCCGTGATGAATCTTAAAATTAAGTATCGCGAGAGCTTTCGCCCGTTTGCGCCGAGCGTTCTGCGCGAACATGTTTCGGAATGGTTCGATCTCGATACCGACAGCCCCTACATGCTCTTAGTCGCAGACGTTTTAGGTAAGCACCGGCGCAAGCTGAGCGATGACGAAGAGAAGCTTTGGGGGATCGAAAAGCTGAATGTCCCGAGGTCTGAAATTCCGGCGGTCACTCACGTTGATTACTCGGCGCGGATTCAAACTGTCCGGCGTGAAGCGAATCCGCTCTATTGGGAAATCATAGAAGCGTTTCGCCGGCGCACCGGCTGTCCGATGGTTGTCAATACCAGTTTCAATGTGCGTGGCGAGCCAATCGTCTGCTCGCCGCAAGACAGTTATCGTTGTTTCATGCGGACCGAGATGGATTACCTGATGCTGGAGACGTGCGTGCTCGATAAGCGCGAGCAGCCGCAGTTTGTGGAAAAGACGGATTGGAAGAGTGAGTCTAGGCTTGACTAGGATTATTGAGGTTGAGTAATGACGAATGAAAAGCAGCTTGCCCCGCTGAGTTGAGCCCGTGTAAGCTAAAGCCCTGCGAGGACACAGGCCATGGCCGCGAACCTGGAAAAGGCAATTCAAGAGAAGGTAAAGTCCCTGCCATTAGAAAAGCAGCAGATTGTGTTGTCTGTGGTCGAAGAGATGCTTTCGGAAAAAGAGATCGCGCAAGAGCGTCTTCCTGTGCGTCCAATCTGGGAGATCGCAGAAGAAATCAGTGCGCAAGTTCCCCTCGAAGAATGGGAGAAATTGCCCTACGGACGGAGCTGAGCAGCACGACCATTACCTCTATGGCTCGCCAAAGAGAGACAACGACTAAGGAGCTGCCGTGCCCGAGGTCTTTGCCGACACCTTCTACCGGATCGCCCTCTTAAACCCCGCCGACAATTGGCATCAGGACGCAAGAAGAAGTGGTCAGGCTCGTCCCGAGTTCTCGCTCGTCACGACTTAAGCCGTACTAACAGAAATGCTGAACCACTTCTCGGGCTCTGGTGAAAAAATGCGTGAGGCCGCGGTCGCTCTGTTTGACCAGGCAATGACACATGCGAATACCGTCGTCCTGCCGCAGACGCGAGCGGTGTTCATCCGCGGCTTTGAGCTGTATAAAGCTTGACCAGACAAAGGCTATGGCTTGACCGATCGCCTCTCAATGGTCGAAATGCGGATGCGAAATATTGGTGACGTCTTGACGCACGACCGTCACTTCGCTCAGGAAGGATTCAATCTGCTACTTCTCTGACTAATCAAAGCGCTTAAAGCTCATTTGTCACCGTGGCTCGTCTTCGTTAGTTTTTCGACCTCCTCAAGCTTAAGTCTACAACTCGAATCGCCTTTTCTCTGCCTTTGTATTTTTCAGGCTAATTTTCTGTTAGCATTTCCCAACCGGTGAAGAATCCTGACATTTCCCCTGGACCAAACTCGATCGCAATTAGTGTCGTTGTTCCCGTGCGCGACGAAGAAAAGTCGATCCGCGCTTTGCTTGACGGATTGCTGAGCCAGACTCTGCCGCCGAACGAAATCGTTATCACCGACGGCGGATCGGTTGATCAGACTCGCGCAATCATCGAAGAATTCATCCAGCGTGGCGCGCCGGTCAGGCTGCTCACCGATAATGATTCGTTGCCGGGTCGCTCGCGAAACATCGGCGTCAGAAATGCCCGCAATGATTGGATAGCGTTTATCGACGCGGGAATCAGGCCCACAACCGACTGGCTGCAAGCCCTGGCGGACAAAGTCATCAACCAACCCGAGACGGAAGTGGTTTATGGATCGTACGAGCCAATAACAGATTCGTTCTTCGAAGAGTGCGCCGCGATCGCCTACATTCCTCCGCCGACCACAACCGATGAAGGACCGGTTCGCCCTTATTCGATCGTTTCCGCGCTGATGCCAAAAAAGGCTTGGGAGCAGGCCGGAGGGTTTCCCGAACACCTGCGATCGGCGGAAGACTTACTTTTCATGAACAGAGTTGAAGCGGCCGGCTTTCGCATCGTGCGCGCGCCGGCGGCGGTGGTCCATTGGGCCATTCAGCCTGGACTGTGGAAGACATTCAGACGATTTGTGGTTTACGCACGCAATAATATTCGGGCCGGCCTTTGGCGGAATTGGCAACGGCAAATTTTTATCCGGTACGCAGTTAATGCGACGTTGGCCATTCCGGCGATTATCTTAGGCGTCAAATGGCTGACCCTTCCGATCGCGTTATGGGTCGCGCTGATGGTAGCGCGTGCCTGGCGAGCGCTTTATCATAACC
>DASWQK010000649.1:0-5466 GCA_036403735.1 Pyrinomonadaceae bacterium | reverse complement strand
GGCGTAAGCCCCAGATCAATGCGATAAAAGGAATCGCGCGCCTGCAGAGTGGGCGACCGTTTGCCGGAGCGCTGGTCGATCGATGGAACCGTCATCGCTTGTATTCGTGCGCCACACCCGCTGCTGCTCGGGGAAATTGGTTGTGTGCTGGGCGCGTTTAGAGAGCTAAGAGCCAGAAAAGAAAAGGCTCTCGCGTGACTTGATGTCAGGCGAGGGCCTTTGTTGTGTAAACACGGTGCGGAGTAATAGCCAGTGAGCGTTTCTCTTAAATAAAACTCTTTTGAGACGGGCCGCGGGCTATTACTAAAGTTACATTGCCGGTGCTTACCGGTTTGAGTTTCCGTTTCGTGCTCAACGGCGGCGGCGACCATGACGACGATGCCGGCGACGAACGTGGCGGCGATGCCGTCGGCCCATACCATTTCTTTGCCCCATGTTTGGGCTCATAGTAGTTGAGCTATTTGAATTCTGAACCGCCGACGATCCTGTAAACACCAGGCCCGCAAAACATGTGGCGGCGATCAAGGCCACCACTAAAGACAGCTTCCTAAGCATAGATGACTCCTTCAAAATAGTTTCGGACCAAGGGGGTTACTTAAGGACGGAGCGAATGTAGTCCTAAGGCGGAAGAGAGTCAACGAAAAAGGCAAAGGGCAAAGAGCACAGGGCAAGAGCGAAGCGCGTAAGGCAGAAAAGCGTTCGGAGATCAGAAGTAACACGAAGCAATCCAGGAAAATACACAACCTAACCCTTTGCTCTTAGCCCTTAGCGCTTCGCCCTTACGGTTTATCCAATCGCAGAATTTTTTTCTTGAAATCGATCTTCACCTGAAACGACTTTAGAAAGTTCAGACCGACGAGGCCGCGCGCGTCGAGCCCGCCCGTTTGCAAACGCGAGAATTCGATTGCGCAGGCTTTCATGTTCGTCGCTTTGACGTTGCCGACTTCTAACGTATCGAGAGAGACCAGCTTCACCGCGCCTTCGGTTGGCTGTAAAACGCCAACGCCCAATGGTCCGCCCCATTCCGGCAGCTTCAATTGATCGACGAGCTTTTGATCTATGCAGGTGAAGGTCGCGCCAGTGTCCAGCACAAATTTGAATGGACCATGGCCGTTGATCTTCACCGGCACAATGATCGCTGCGTCGTTGGGCGGCGCGAGTTCAAACGGAACTTCACCGGGGATAGTTGACGCCGGCGTGCCGAAGTCTTTTGAAGCCGGGAGCGTGCAAGCGGACGCGATTAGCAGCAGCGCGAATAAAGAAAAGAGCCGGCGATCCATGCTTGTGATCCTCTCAGGCCGGAATCATCTTCTCAAGTCCAGGACACGGACGGCAAGGGTGAGTGAAGCGGGCGTGCCTCGTTCAGTTCGAGTTGGCCCGCGCATCCCGTGATGGCTGCGCGGGCGAGTAAATCGGAGGTCAGGAGCCAAAACTCATTTGCCCTGGGCCCAGTCCTCTAAAGTGATGAACTTCTTTGTCTTAGTATCAAAAACCTCGATACCATAGGCCGGGTGAATCTCCCACACTGAGCGGCGCAGCGGGTTGCCGCCTCCGGGAGGAGAACCGCAAGGAGCCGGTAAATGACTGCCGTCAAAGAAAAGCTGTCCGGTAATTCTGACTCGCAGGCCCTTGACCGGAAGCGGATTAGTGACGTGCGGTGACGTGCACTCATTCGAATCAAATCGATCCCACACGACTGATCTGAAGTGAGGGATAATTTCCGCCGTTACGCTCGAACACTCCTGCGTCGAGCCTGGCTCAACCAGCGCGACGTGGATATCATTCCACTCGAGCAAAGAGTTGTTACAGTTTACCCCCTCACCACCAAAACCAAATGGAAAGGTATCGTCATGTTTTGCATCAAAGACGACCGCGTCGATGGTGACCAGATTGCCCTCCGAGAGGGTAATTGACTTCTTATTTGCGTCTAGTGTCGATAGCCCTTGCAACTTCGCGCGATCAGCAGGATCCGGTGGGCCAGTCTTGCCGTAGCTCAACTGGCCCTGCTCGACCAGCTTGTCGACATCTGCCTGGAGTTTATCGATCGAACTCACGCTGATCGAAACCGGAGTGCCGGTAGCACAGATGTTATTCTTGACGCGATTTTGAGCTTTGTCTGAATCTCGCTTCGCGCATCCTTCAATCGGACAGCGCGCATCGATGTCGTGATTCTGCGCACCCGCCCAGGGTGGATTACAGCCCGCTACGAATGGTTGGTTGACGGTACACTTTGAAGGATTAGCCGGCGGGCTGTCCCCGCAACGACTGGACTTCGCCGCACTGGTTGCTGTGGTCGGTTCTGCTTGCGCGTCGGCCTCCGCCGGGGACGGTGAAGGCGCAGCCGCATTCCCGCTATTGGCGGTTCCGTCATTTGTCGAGGAACGTTGACAACCGAATTGGTAAGCAAAGACGAAAACTAAAATAACAAATACCGGGACTCTTTTCATCGCGCCGCTCCTTTGGGGTAAGTGAGTTTGAGAACGCGCTCTGGCGCACAGCTAAAAGCGAGCGAAGCTTACGCTTAGGCCTACTTGCTGTCAACCTTGATTCAAGGGTTTTTGAGGAAAAGTAAACGGGTTTTCAGAATCGGATTGCCAAAGACTTTCGCAGTGTGAAATCGATGATCGAGACCGAGACGAAGACTTGACCAGGTTTCTCGTCAACCGGCGGTCGTTTCTCCACCTAACAACGTTAATACCTCGCCGGTCACGTAACTCGAATCAGCTTCGGAAGCGAAATACACATATGCCGGGGCAATCTCTTCCGGCTGTGCGGGCCTTTTCATCGGAGTGTCAGCGCCGAACTCGGCGACTTCTTTCGCCGGCTTGTCCGCAGGATTAAGTGGCGTCCAGACTGGTCCAGGCGCGACGCAATTAACGCGAATTCCTTTCTTGATTAGATTCTGCGCCAACGATTTCGTCCACGCGTGTATCGCGCCTTTGGTCGCTGAATAATCCAGAAGGTGCTTACTGCCATCGAGTCCGGTGATCGATCCAGTGTTGATGATCGCGCCGCCCTTTTTCAAGTGCGGTAGGGCGGCCCGGGCCATATAGAAATAGCCGAAGATGTTCGTCTTAAAGGTGCGCTCTAACTGCTCATCAGAGATTTCCTCCAGGCCGTCCCGACTCTCCTGATAAGCGGCGTTGTTGACGAGAATGTCGAGCTGCTCGAAATTCTTCACAGTCGTCTCGACCACTGTGTTCGCGAACTCCGCCTCAGTCAGGTCGCCTTTCAGGCGCAGCGCGCGACGTCCTTCGGCTTCAATGGCCGCCTGCGTTATCTTGGCATCACTCTCTTCCTCAGGCAGGTAGGTGAACGCTACGTCGGCGCCTTCGCGTGCGAAGAGCACAGCCACGGCGCGGCCGATGCCAGAATCACCGCCGGTAATCAGCGCAACTTTGCCCGCGAGTTTGTCCGCACCTCTGTAGTGGGGTGCGAGATAATGCGGCCGCGGTTTCATCTTTGATTCCAACCCGGGCTTTTCCTGATGTTGTGCGGGCATCGGGGATTTTGGTTCTGCAAGTTGTTTGACGTCGCCGCGTCGAGATCGAGCGGATGTTCTGCGTGTCCGTGTAATGTGCTTGCGTGCGGATGTTTTTCGTTTAGTTTTGTTTGGCATAAATGGCGATTCTGATTTTTCCTTTTCGTCAGGGACCCTGCAAGATTCGCACCGAAACTGTGGCAAGATGCGCGCGGCGTTTTCACTTTCAAAAAAAGCGAATGCCGACGCTGGGCGACGGTCGAGGATGGCACTGGTGTTGCTGGTTCGACGTATCCAAGTGGAACAATTTGTTCGGATAGAATGCAGACTAGTCGTCGGGTGAAGAGCAGCAGTAGTCAAATCGATCGACGGTGAAGGCATCATTTTAGAGTTCCAGCTTAGCTAGTGCCTTTGGTCGCAGCCTAAAGGCTGAACTCTCTCTGAGCCTGATTGACGGACTGATCATGAACGACTGAAGGAGAAAACTTATGGAAGGTCCCTTACGTGGATGTCTTGCCGGCGCGGCGGCGTGGAAATGGGGCGGCGGTTGTTTCTCGATGATCGTCATCTTCATCATCGTTTATATCCTGCTCGGCCACGTGAAGTGTTGAAGCAGTGAGCGCGCAGTAAGAAGCAGGTACAGAACCACTCGCGATAGCGAGCGGGTAAAGGCCTGGCCGAGCGCACAACTGAAATCAAGAGCTTCAAACGCAAGCTTAACAGCTCGCGCTACGTCGAATGTTTTATGAAAAAGTAATTCCCAAATAGCTCGGTTTTCGTGTAGGCTTATAAACCGCGCATGACCGAAAAAATTCGCAAGGTCCTCTCATTCCCCTCGCCTGTTCCCGCTAAGGCGGATTATCAGCGAGTCAAGTCGAGTTATTCCGTTCGCGAGATCAAACAAATGTTTGGCCTGGGTGAGCGTACTGTGCGGCGTTGGACCGAGGCGGGAATCATTTACGGGACGCCGGTCGGCGAGACTGGTGACTTCACCTACGACTTTCACGCGCTCACGATGTTCCGCCGCGTGCGCGAAATGCGTTCGCAGGGCCTGACGATCAAACAGATCGAAGCTGAGCTGCAGGGCCAGATGAGTTTGTTTCGCGCCGACAACGCACACGTTCAGGTGGCGCATTTGCTGACGCCGTTCGAAGAGGCGCTGGTGCTGCATGAACAAGGCGACATGACCGCGGCAGATTTTTATCAGCAGGCGATTACCGAAGGGGACAACATCGCTGAGGCGTACTGTAACTTAGGGATCATTGAATTGGATCGCGGCAATACGATCGGCGCATTAGAGAACTTCACACAGTCGCTGAAGAACGATCCGCGCCACGTCGAGGCGCATTACAACCTTGCGAATCTTTATTACGACGCCGGCGATTTTCCGCTGGCGCGACTGCATTACGAAGCGGCCACCCAAATCGAGCCCAACTTCTCGCTGGTTTATTACAACCTCGCGCTGGTTTACCACCGGCTGAATAATGTTCCTGCCGCCAAGGAATCTTTGAATCGATACAAAGACCTCGAGCCGGGCGATGAAGAGATCGAACTCGTCGATCAGCTTTTGAAAGCGATGGACACGGGACGGCCGGGCTAACCACAGTTTTCCAGGCCCAAGTTTCAGTCCTTAAGTCATTTCGCGTGAACTTGAGACTTGAAACTCGAAACCTTAAACTGGCACTTCGTTTGGCGGGGTAGCTCAGATGGTTAGAGCGTGGGATTCATAACCCCAAGGTCGGCAGTTCGATCCTGCCCCCCGCTACCACTCTTATCAAGTAGTTACAGCGGCCAGCAGGACTGGCCGCTCATTGTTTGTGGCAGGATTGTGGCAGACGCTTGGCCGGCCGATACGTGCGGCTTCAACTGCTAGGCGCTTGCCGCTTTCCGTCCCATGTGTGTAACGAAACGCCATTTGAACTGAAGCGTGGCCCATTAGCTGAGCGATGGTAGACTCGGCGCACCCTGCGTCGCCTAGCTTCGTA
>DASWQK010000648.1:0-3927 GCA_036403735.1 Pyrinomonadaceae bacterium | reverse complement strand
ATGTTGAGTAACGACGCTGCACTCGTTCTTGGGCGCTGGCGCTTGAAGCGCGCGAACGATGAGCCCCATGGCACCTTTACGTTGCTATTTCGGAAACGGAAAGCCGGCTGGCGAATCGTTCACGATCATAGTTCGTCTGCGAGTTGAGCGTGTCAGAAGCCCGCGCGTAAGCAAGGGCACGCTTGGTAGTAGTGCCCTCCCTGACGGTCGGGCTTCTGACACGGTTCATCGAATCGTCACGATCCTGTCGATGATGAATTCAACAGAAACAAATCTCGCCACCGTCGAGCGCGAAGTCCAGTCGCGTAGCGCCTCGCTCAAGAAAGAACTCGGACTCTTCGATCTCGTCCTTATTCAAGTGGTCTTTGTCTTCGGTACGGTGTGGGTTGGCTTCGCAGCTACTCTGGGCCGCTCGCAGATGGCCTTCTGGCTCATCGCGATCGTGACTTTCTATCTTCCGTTGGCGGCGGTCGTGATTTATTTAAATCGGCTCGCGCCGCTGGAAGGTGGTTTGTATCAATGGGCCAAGGTCGCGTTCGGCGACTTTCTGGCTTTTCTGGTCGCATGGAATTTTTGGATCTTCGGCATCTTGGTGATGTCAGGCATTGGTCTGATCATCAAGAAGAATATTGCCTACGCGATTGGCCCGCGCGCGAACTGGATGCACGAGAACAAGTGGATGACGACCCTTGTTTGCGTGGTGTTAATAACCTCTGTGGTTGCAGCTTCGCGCCGGGGTCTGGCTTTGGGTAAGTGGGTCCAGAATTTTGGCGGCGCCATGCTGATCATCACCGTGGCGACGTTGATCCTGATGCCGTTCATTACCGCCAGTCGCGGCAGTCTGGCGAATTACCATCCGTTCTTGTTTAGTTTGCGAGAGATCAAATTCAACTCTCACAACCTGAACGTGTGCAGCAAGCTTGCGGTCGGCGCTCTTTCTGGTTTTGAGTACATTGCGATCCTCGCCGGTGAATGTCGCGCGCCGTCGCGCAACATCAGCCGTTCAGTTTGGATCTCAGCGCCGATCATCGCGCTCATGTTCATTCTGGGAACGGCTTCGGTGCTGGCGTTTGTGACGCCGGACAAGGTCGATCTCATCGCTCCGATTCCGCAGGTGCTTAGCCTCGCCTTCGGCTCGTTCGGATGGGTGTCGCTGCTGATCTCGCTCACTATCTTCGGAGTCGCTGCCCGGCAAATCGCCTTGATGAGTATTTATTTTGCAGGCAACACCCGGCTGCCAATGGTCGCGGGTTGGGACAACCTGCTGCCCGTGTGGTTTGCGAAGCTGCACCAGAAATATCGCACGCCGGTGAATTCGATTCTGTTCGTCGGCGCCACCACACTGGTGTTCAGCCTCGCGCCTTTGATTGGGGTGAAAGAAGCGGAGGCGTTTCAGTTTCAAGACAATGCCGCGAGCATTCTTTACGCGCTAATCTACATGGTGCTGTTCGCGATTCCGATCATCGCGATGAAGCGCTTCGGCGCTACCGCGCCTTTGTGGCTGAAGGCAGCGGCGATTCTGGGATTTCTCATGTCCGTCACCGGCGCGTTTTTCACTGTGTTCCCAATCATCGACGTCGAGAGCCGGTGGCTGTTCGCGGCCAAGATCATCGCCGTAGTCCTTATTGCCAACGCGATCGGAGCGACGATTTATGCGCTCGATAAAAAGCGGGCGCGCGTAGCAGCCTAATGTCGTACGCTGCCACCGAGTTGTACGGATGATTTCTCATTCACACTTCGCTTCAGCGAGGTGTACGACGAGCGTGATCCCTGATAGCCGTTTCAACGGCTTTCGAATTGGAAACCGTTGAAAACGATTAGCTAAGTTGGATTTCCTCGATAGCACCTCGGTGAAGCGAGGTGAGAATGAGGACCGACGGACCGCGCTGTCGTACGGGCATGAACGCGGCCCGAGATAAATCAATCTCTGAGGAGAACTCAAAGATGAACAAGATCAACTTTGGCCGTGTCTTGCTTGGCGGTGTCGTGGCCGGTTTTGTGCTCAATATAGGTGAGTTCGTCCTGAATGGATTCCTGCTTCGCGATCGGATGCTAAGCGACATGAAGCGGATGGGTCTTACGCCGCCGGGCACTGGTTTTGGCTTGCTCGCGGTGGGGCTGACTTTCATTTTCGGCATTCTGGCGGTGCTGCTTTACGCGATGATCCGATCGCGTCTGGGGCCAGGTCCGAAGACGGCGCTTATCGTCGCGCTGATACTATGGTTTTGTTTGTATGTTTATAGCGGCACCATAAACATGCTGTTGATTTCGGTCCCCCCGAAAATTATTGTAATGATTCTGGGCTGGGGTCTGATCGAATACCCGTTGGGAATTCTGGCGGGCGCGGCAGTGTACAAAGAGGCGTAAATCAACCTCAATTAAAAACTCTCTGCGTTAGTTTTATGAATTGGAAGCGACTACTTGTATCGGTACCGTTAGCATTTCTAATCATGGTCGCTGATGGGTTGTTATTGGTTCTGATCACGCGGCTATACCTGCCCGGGCATCCGCCACACTGGTTGATGGGCGCAATTTTTTATTTCGACGCGTGGCCAGTCACCATTACTCAGCATCTGTTTCCATCGGCCCGGGGCGGTCCTTCGTTTCTCGCCATCGCTTTGGGCGCGCTGGTTGATCTAATCATCCTGACCTCGATCATTTACGCGTTGCTCTCCTGGCGCGCGCGCCGCAAAGCCCGTGTCTGAAACTCTCGCAATCGTCAATTGTTCACAGTTGGTAACGCTCGCCGGAGCGCACCGTCCACGCACGGGCGGTGACCTGCGCCAGCTGGCGATCATTGAAGACGGCGCGATGCTCGTGCACGACGGCTACATCGAGGCGGCCGGCAGGCGCCGCGAAATCGAAGCCCTAATCAACGGCGACTGCGAAGTGATAGATGCCGGGCGACGCGTGGTGATGCCGGGCTTTGTCGATGCGCACACGCATCCGGTTTTCGCCGGCATTCGCGCAAATGAGTTCGAGCAGCGGGCCAGCGGCGCGACCTATCGCGAGATTGCCGCGCGCGGCGGCGGCATCAGATCGACCGTGCGAACGACGCGGAATGCTTCACAGAGCGATCTGGTGAAAACCGGAAAGCATTACGCCGATTGGTTTCTGCGCACCGGAACGACCACGATTGAAGCCAAGTCGGGTTACGGCTTGACGCTGGAAGATGAACTGAAAATCCTGCGCGCGATTAAGCAACTGAACGAAGAAACACCATTGCGTTATGTGCCCACGTTTCTGGGCGCGCACGACATTCCTTCCGAATACAAATCGCGGCGGCAAACGTATGTGAGTTTGGTTGTCAATGAAATGCTGCCGCGCGTCGCTCAGGAACAACTGGCCGAATACTGCGACGTATTTTGCGAGCAGGATGTGTTCACGACCGATGAATCGTGGGAGATTCTGTCAGCAGCGCGTTGCCATGGACTCGGCTTGCGTCTGCATGCCGATCAACTTTCACTGTCAGGTGGTGCAAAGCTCGCCGCGGAACTGAATGCCGCGACCGCCGATCATCTCGAGCACACTGACGCCACTGGGATTCAGGCATTGAAAACAGCGAAGGTGCAGCCCGTACTGCTTCCCGGGTCGGTGTACGCGCTCGGATCGCACGACTATCCGGCAGCTCGCGAAATGATTGACGCGGGACTGGCGGTGGTGCTCGCTACTGACTTCAATCCGGGTTCTTCGCCGACGCCTTCAATGCCGATGATCCTTTCGCTGGCCTGCACCCAGATGAAGATGACACCGGCCGAAGCGATCACCGCAGCGACCATAAATGCTGCTTATTCGCTCGGGCGTGGCGATGAGATTGGCTCTTTGGAAAAGGGCAAGCGCGCTGACTTTGTGATTCATGAGCTCTCGGACTATCGCGAGCTGGCATACTTCTTTGGCATCGAGCATCCGTGGCGCGTCTATGCGTCG
>DASWQK010000647.1:0-5635 GCA_036403735.1 Pyrinomonadaceae bacterium | reverse complement strand
GCGGCAATTCACCGCGAAACTCACGTGGCAACTCGCGTACAGCTTCGCCCAAACCCATCAGAATGGCTTTACTGCCTTCGTTAACTTTGCCGCTGGTGTAGTCCAGCGTGTCCATTGACGTATTCGCAAAGATGAAGAAGTCCGTCTCCCAATTCACACGTCCGAGCACATGTGCCAGCACGCCGCGGAAATCGTGAAGATCGATCGGCGAGTCAGTCAGAATCAGAAACTTAGTCAAAGCGAGTTGACCCTCGCCGAGAATCCTGAATCCCGCAACCAGGGCTTCGCGAGTGTAGCGCTCGCGCACGACCGCGGCCGCCAGCGAATGAAATCCGGTCTCGCCATAACTCCAAAGGTCGCGCACGCTCGGCATCACGATCGGAAATATCGGAGAGAGCAGAGCCTGCAGATAATCGCCGATAAAGAAATCTTCCTGTCGAGGTTTGCCGACCACGGTCGCGGGATAGATTGCGTCGCGGCGATGCGCGATCGCTTTGCAGTCAAAAACGGGATAGTCGTGCTTCAGAGAATAATAGCCATAGTGATCGCCGAATGGACCTTCCGGTCGTCGTATGTGCGGATGTGAATGGCCGATGAGAGCAAATTCCGATTCGGCTACCAGGCGGTGCGCGCCGCCGGTGGGATTGTTCGCCATTCGCAATTTCTCTCCGCCAAGCAACGAAGCAAGAATTAGTTCCGGCACATCTTCCGGCAAAGGCGCGATCGCGGAAATAATCAGCGCGGGCGGACCGCCAAGAAATACCGTGACCGGCAGTATCTGGTCCAGCCGCTCCGCTTGGTGATAATGAAAGCCGCCGCCTTTTTGAATCTGCCAATGCAGGCCTGCGGACTTCGCGTCGTAGACCTGCATGCGATAGATACCCAGGTTGTGCTTCTTCGTGAGCGGATTTTCTGTGTAGACCAGTGGCAGCGTGATGAATGGTCCGCCGTCTTCCTGCCAAGTTGTCAGCACGGGCAGCTGATCCAAACGCGCCGATTGCTCAATGACTTCGGTAACCGGGGCGCGAGAAATGGTTCGCGTTCCCAGCTTTAGAAAATCGCGCACCAGCGATCGATGCTTCCATAGTTCCGATCGATTTGGCGGCAGGAGCGATTCCGCTACGCTGACAACTTGTTTGATGAACTGCTCGGGCTTTGGGCCAAACGCCAGGTCGATTCTCTTCCCAGTTCCAAACAGATTCGTAACGACGGGAAAGCGGCTTCCCTTCACTCGCTTGAACAAAAGCGCCGGGCCGCCTTGCTCAATTACCCGGCGATGGATTTCTGCCAGCTCCAGGTACGGATCGACTTCGGCTTCAATGGTGACCAGGTCTTTTTCGCGGCGGAGGAGATCGAGGAAGGAACGAAGGTTACGGTGCATTTGCAATTCCTCTGCGTCCTCTGTGGTTAGAACTTTTCACCACAGAGGACCCAGAGAAGATATGGAGTTAGTTTTTGCTGACTGTCTTCTTGAGGCCGGCGCTATTCAGATCTAAATCAGCCACCGAAATTACTTCGACGTTCGAAAATCGTTTCTGTAAGTCAGGCAGAAAGTCTTTCGCGTTGCCAACGATGACCACGCTCGTACTATCTGCGTTCAGTCGTGAAGCCGCGAAGCTCTTTACGTCCACAGCTTTGATCGCCTGAACGCTTGCGATATAGCTATTGATCTCATCGAGCGGCACGCCGTACATTGCGAGCGACCCGAATTGGCCCACGACGCCGCCGGTAGTTTCCATGCTGCGCGCGAAACCGCCCAGCAGGCTAGCTTTTCGAGTCGACAATTCTGAATCGAGCAACTCGCCCGTGGCCAGCTTAGAAATCTCAGCCAGCGTCAACGAAGCGACTTCAGCGCCTGATTGGTTTTTCGTTTGCGCCGACGCCATGAACGAGCCGGCTGAGCGCCGGGTGTCGAGCGAACTACCCGCGCCATAGCTGAGCCCGCGTTTCACGCGAATCTCCCAATTCAAACGGCCTGAGTAACCGCTCAGGATCGCGTTCGCGACAATACCGCGAAAATAGTCCGGGTTGTCGCGACTGATTGCGGTACGAACGGCCAGCACTGCTGTCTGGCCGGCCGCCGGCTGATCAATTACCAGAATGCGACGACCGCTGGCGGTACTGTCAGGCGTCGTAATTTGTAATTTCGGCAGAGCGTTCGGCGGGTTCTGCCAATCGCCAAAGTACTTTTGCGCCAATTCGAAACCGTTGGCCGCGGTGATATCGCCGCCGATGACGAGGATGGCGTTGTCCGGGCGGTAGTACATCGAGTGAATCTTCACGATGTCCTCACGCTTGATGCGCGGCAGAGATTCAGGCGTGCCCCCCAACAAGTGGCCGTATGGTGAGTCACGATAGACAACCCGCGCCGCGACAAATCGTGCGATCGAACCGGGAGTTGCCAGCGCGCTGCGCAAACCACCAAGTGTTTGTCTCCGCAGGCGTTCAATCTCTTCATCTTTGAAATTCGGGTTACGGGCAACGTCGGCCATGATCTCCAACGCCGACCCTATGCGCGGCGCCATCACGCCGGTGGTTATGGTGGACACGTCCCATCCGGCGCCCGCGTTCAACGTGCCGCCGAGAGCTTCGATAGCTTCAGCGATTTGGGTGGCGCTCTTCGTGCTGGTGCCGCGCGTCAACAGGGACGCCGTCATATCGGCGGCGCCTGATAGATCGGTTGGGTCGACTTCACCGCCACTCTTGATGAGCAGTTGCGCAGTAACCAGCGGCATCTCGGTCCGCGGAATCACGATCACGCGCAAGCCGTTCGGCAGGTTTTTCTCGACGGGTTTGGGAAAAACGGTCAAGTGCGGCGCCGTCGGCGGCGGCGGAGTTGCTTGCGCGGTCTGCGCGACAGAACTCATCGCACATAGTGCGAGCACCAGGATTGCCAGGATCCAGTTTGCAGCTTTGTTTCTCATCTTGACGCCCCTCCCTTCGCGGCATCCGTCAAAGTATTCCTGCCGGAAGTCTTCGGCCGCTCCGACTCGGGCAAATAATAGATGACGTAGCGATTATTGTCGGTCAGATATTTCTGCGCCACGCGTTGAATATCGGCAGCGGTCACCGCCTGCAATCGATCCAATTCTGTGTTGACGCGATTCGGATCCCCCAACAAAACCGCGGCGCGACCCAGCGCATTGCTCTTGCCGAGACTTGTCTCACGCTGTCGCAGTTGGCCGGTGACAATCTGGTTCTTGGCCTTTTCGAGTTCCGCGCCGGACACCGGGGCATCCTGCAATTTCTTAATCTCGGCACGAAGCGCCGCTTCAACGTCCTCAGGCTTTTTCCCGTTCACGGCAAATGACGTGAACGTAAACATCCCGGCGTCCTCACGCAGATCGGCTCCGGCATTCGCACTGAGGGCCAGCTGTTGTTGATAGACGAGAGACTGATACAGACGCGAAGAGCGGCCCTGCGAAAGGATTACGCTTGCCATTCTCAGCGCCGCGGCGTCATCACTCTTCGAAGAAGGAGCGAGATATGTCAGAGCCACACCTTTCAAAGGCACGTTCGGCGCGTATTCCATGAATCTCTTCTCGCCGGTGCGCGCAGGCTCTGTGACATTAACGCGCGGCAAAGGCAGATTCGGTTTGGCGATCGAGGCGAAATATTTGTCAACCCACGTATCGAGCTGCTTCTGATCGAAATCGCCGACTACGATCAGCGTGGCATTGTCGGGCCGGTAATAAGTATTGTGAAATTTGATCACATCATCAACCGTCGCCGCATCAAGGTCTTCGATGCTGCCGATGCCTGGACGCTTATAGGGATGCGCGTTCCATGACTTGACATCCATCGCATAGAAGAACCGTCCGTTTGGCGGCGCGAGAATGCTTTGGCGAAACTCTTCCTCAACCACCGCACGCTCTGACTTAAAGTTCTCATCGTCAACAGTCAACGACGCCAGACGTTCGGCCTCAGCCCATAACAGGGTCTCGAGATAATTCGCCGGAATCGTCTCGTAATAGATGGTCGCGTCGTCCTGCGTGGTCGCGTTATTGTTACCGCCGACGTCTTCGGTAAGGCGATCCATCATTTCGGCTTTCATGTTCTTGGTTGATTTGAACATGATGTGCTCGAACAAGTGAGCAAAGCCACTACGGTGATCGGGATCATCCTTCGATCCAACGTGATACCAGACGTTAATCGTCACGGTGGGACTCGACTTATCGATCACGCTCAGGACGCGCAGGCCGTTCGGCAGCGTGCGCTCCCGGAATTTCATCTGCGGCATTTTGGTCTGACCGTAGGCCGCACAAACGGCCGCCGTAATGAATACAGAACTAATGAAGAGAAGGGTAAGACGCTTCATTGCTAGTCTCCTGTTTGTGACTGATATGGCTCAATCAAGATCAAGTGGATTGCGATAGACGCGAGTGTCTTTTTCGGCGCGCTTCTTCGCTTCCTGGAATTTCTCTTCCAGCAAACGGCCGCGATCTTTATGAGAACTCATTTCCTGCGCAAAGATTTGCTCGCGTGTTTGCTTCTGCTTGTCGAGGTCCTTGACCATGTCTTCGAAGGAGCCGAGCGGCTTCGTTTTTTCCTCATGCGAAAGCAGCGCGCCGGTTTCAGCATCAACATTCAACGTAGCTTCGCAGCAGGGACAGACAATGGTGAAACGATCTGAATTGCTCATAAGTTCGCGCAAAGGGCGACCCGGAAGGCGCATCATACCAGCGGAGACGCCGGCGATGCTAGTAAGCGAAGAGGATCGTTAGTGCCCCTCTATTAGTCTCGGGTTGTCTTTCACTGGCGAGAACGATCCCCGAAATTACACTACGTCGCCACGAAGAAACGCTTCGTGTGGATTCAAATGGGGCAGCACCCACGTTTCGCGAACAATACCCTTGACTTGGGTTAAGAGAAGAGAAAGGTGGCTTGCGAGAAAAAGTCCTGGCGAATTCATTCCAGAGTATCCTGGACAGAATTTTTCACTGCCTCAGGAACTTTGTGTTCGGGGACCTCGATAGTTTGTTCATTCCTGGTTATCCGATACACAAAGCCATCCGGATTGGCCGCGCCGGCGTGAGTGTCATCGTGGAACAACGCCTCGAGCGCCGCTAAATCGGCGGGAGAGAGCTCGCTTGTTGAGAGCTCTCCCCTGCTCTTGAGATGGGCACCACCGAACCCGGCGAAGCCCCCAATGCGTTCAACTTTTAATTGATCTTGATCTCCCATTGCTTTTTATTTCATCACGCAATGGAATTAAAGTCCAACCTGCTTCCATCCATAGTCCACGCCGGCGAAAACTGCCGGGTCCGCCGGATACATTGATTTGGCGAGCTTGCGAGTATCGTCCGCAAACGGCTTCATCTTCAGATTTGGCGTTGGCCCCAGGGTCGTCATGGCCCGATACCAGATTTGTCCGACCTTTTCCCAGCTGTGGCCGCCGACTTTCTTGGAGGCGAGGCAAAACGCGAGGTTGGGCGGGCCGCTACTGTAATGCGGATCCATGCCCGGCGTGATTTGCGAATACTTTGTCGGTTGCGCAGCGAGACAGTGGGCCGCTGCCGGATTCGCCATGTCACGCAAACAGGTGAAGCCCTTCCCAGTTGCCACGGGACCCATGATGTCATGCCCGATTAGCCAATCCGCCTGATTGACGTCCTTATTTCCCTGCCACTGCCGG
>DASWQK010000646.1:0-2987 GCA_036403735.1 Pyrinomonadaceae bacterium | reverse complement strand
TCGCTTTCTCCGTCCGTGAAAGACGCTGCCTACAAAGCTCGCATCGCCGTCGCCGAAAAATTATCGCCGCTACTGGGAAATGCGAAGCCGGAAGAAATCACCTTCGCAAACGGCAACGTCAGCGGCGGTGGTAAAGCGATTGCCTGGAAGCAAGCCTGCGCGGCCTTGCCGCCCGCCGGTTTGACTGCGCACGGCGTGTGGCGATCAGACTTGCAAGCTCGCGGTGTGCACGGCGTCGCTTTCGCTGAGGTTGAGGTCGACGTGGAGACCGGGAAAGTTCGTCCCATCAAATTGCTGCAAGTGCAGGATGGAGGCCTGCCTCTGAATCGACTGACGATGGAAAGCCAAATCAACGGCGGCATGATCCAGGCGCTCGGCATGACGCTATTTGAAAGCCGAGTGATGGATGCCGATCTCGGTATCCAACTCAATCCAACCTTTATGGATTACAAGCTGCCGGGATCGCTCGAGATGCCTGAGTTGATCCCGCTCATCGATGACGAGGACAAGCGCGAAGTTGTGATTGGGATTGCGGAAGCCGCAATCATCCCCGCGATCGGCGCGATCGGCAATGCGGTCTTCAACGCGTGCGGTGCGCGCATTCGCGAGCTTCCGATCACGCCCGACAAAATTCTGATGGCCTTGGCCAAAGAAGGGAGGAGCGCATGAAAGCCTTCGAGTGGATGAATGCGACGACTGTTGCTGATGCAGTGAGTGCCCTCAAATCCGCGCCTGCGCCGGCGGATCTCGATGACGCGCCAAGGCCGATCGCCGGCGGTCAGGATCTTCTGACGACGATGAAAGAGTACATTACGCGCCCGGCTCGCTTGGTTAATCTAAAGAGCATACGCGGACTTGATAAGATTGAGTCAGACGGCAAGGGCGGGTTGCGAATTGGGGCTCTGGTGACTCTTAATCAACTGGAAGAGAGTCCGCTGGCGCGTCGCAGCTTTCCGGGCCTGGCCGAAGCCGCGCACTCAGTCGGCACGCCGCAGATTCGGAATCTCGGCACCGTCGGCGGAAATCTTTGTCAGCGCCCTCGCTGTTGGTACTTTCGTCTGGAGGAAGTCGTCTGCTTGAAGAAGGGTGGCAGCGAATGTTACGCCGCCACCGGCGAGAACAAGTACCACGCGATCTTCGGTGGTGGTCCATCCTACATTGTGCATCCATCTGATTTAGCGCCCATGCTGGTTGCGTTGGGGGCGAGCGTTTCCGTTGTTGGCCCAGCCAGCAAGCGCACGATCGGGCTGGACAAGTTCTTCACGTTGCCTGCGGACGGAAACCTGCGGCGTGAAAATGTTTTGCAGAACGACGAGATCATTACCGAAGTTGTAGTTCCGGCTTCGAAGTTCGCGGCAAACTCCACGTATCTAAAATTCAAGGAACGCGATTCGATGGATTTTGCGATGAGCGCGGTCGCCGCGGCCGTGGCCATGAGCGCGACTAAGACCGTCACCGATGCACGCATCGTGTTGGGTGGAGTCGCGCCAATTCCGTGGCGGGTAGCGAAGGCTGAAGCCGCCTTGGTTGGCAAGACGATGAGCACCGACTTACTAGCCAACGTCGCCACGATAGCTTTGCAGGGCGCCGAACCGTTGGCGAAAAATGGTTACAAGATTCCGTTGACGCAGACACTGGTGCGCCGGGCGCTGGCGAAGGTTGGCGGCCTCACAGTTTAGTTAGCTCTCGATTAGTCTTTGTGATCCTGGTGCCTTTGTGGTGAACCAGCTCTTTGCCACAATGACCACAAAGGCACAAAGGTCCACTAAGAAAACGAGGGAGGGTTTAGACGATGGCAAACGATTTGGACTTGCAAGCTGATCCGTTAACGGCGAGCACAACTTTGCAGAGCGCGTTCTGCGCTTCGCTGCGCTCGAAAAAGTTTTTCATGATCGACGTAGTGCCTACTGAGGCTGATCATTACCTGGATGGCAGTAATCACTGCTGGTGCCGCGAGACACAGCAGGCGATTGGGCCGGACGGCGGGATGGTCCAGCCGGCTCACTGCGTGTCGGGCCGCAAGTGCTACAGTTCAGCGTTTGATGCGTAGAGGTGTAGACTGGCATCATCGTGTCAGAATCCCGAGCGCTAGCGAGGGAATCATACGACCAACAAAAGCAAGGAATTTGCGTTTCGTTCGGAGGTACTTGTGATGAAGAGATTTTCGATTGTAGCTGCCGTTTTGATTACCTGCGCCGCCGCCATCGCCTTCACGTCGCGCGCGGAAAACACTGCAATTAAGGGCGATTATGTCGAAGTTCGCACCGCCAGCGTTTTCGCCGGCGCTTGCCACTTCAACGGCGAAGTTGTGACCGCCGGCCGCGAAGCAATCATGGCCTGGAGTTTTGCGTCCGGCAGTTGGAACGGAACCAGCCTGACCGGAGTACGCGTGATCGCGGTCGTCAAATCTGACGAAAATCTCTCCAACCAGGGTGCCGCCCGGCGCTCTGAAATTATTCTCGATCAATCAGCCAATCACGATCAGAAAGTTGCCATCATCGAAGCGCTCAAGAGCCGTTACAGCGCGACGCTCGGCGAAATCGTTTCTGTTCGCACTGCGCCGATCAGCTTCAGGCACGAAGGCAAAACTTACGAAGTGAGTTCTGCAGAGGCGGCCATCAATGTAGAAGCGATGCCGAACGATCTCTGCTGCAAACAGCCCAATCTCATCTGGTACGATCCGCTGGTGCAACTGGGTCAGCGAAAAGTGGGCTATACGATCAAGGCTCTCTACTCAGGCCATGACGCGGGCGATACGTGGGAGCGCGACGGCGAGAACAGCGCGTTCTATGGCAGCTTTGCTTTCTGATGATCCCAGGCGTTTGAACCCCGCAGGTGTGACCACCTAATTTTGCTTCATCGATTCGGACGCTTGCCCTTAAGCGTTCACTCGCGAGTGCGCGCAAGACTCCGCGGGTTTGATCGTTCCGAAGTTGCGGAGGGAGCATGAAAAACATAATCCACGCATTAGCGATTGTCTTTGTCTG
>DASWQK010000645.1:0-7967 GCA_036403735.1 Pyrinomonadaceae bacterium | reverse complement strand
CCGGTCCGACATGCTCAGTCATGGTGAAAAGCATGTCGCGCATTTCGCCTTCGTCTTTCGGCGCCATCAAAATGATATTCGGCACGCCGCGCAAATAAGCGATGTCCAGCAAGCCATGATGTGTCGGCCCATCGCCGCCGGCGATGCCGCCACGATCGAGGCAGAATTTCACGTTGAGATTCTGAATGCAGACGTCGTGAACGACCTGATCGAACGCCCGCTGCAGAAAAGTCGAGTAGATCGCGCAGACCGGTTTCAACCCTTCGCACGAAAGACCAGCCGCGAAAGTCACACAATGCTGTTCCGCTATGCCGACATCGAATGACCGATCGGGAAATTTCACCAGCGCGTCGCACACGCCCGTGCCATCAGGCATGGCCGCCGTCAACGCTACAATTTTTTCATCCTTCGCCATCAATTCGCAGAGCGCTTCGCCGAACACTTTCGTATAGGTCGGCGCGCTGGCTGACGATTTTATGGACTTGCCGGTTTTCAGATCGAAGGGGCCGGTCGCATGCCACTTGTAGTAATCGCTTTCCGCGGCCGGATGTCCTTTGCCCTTGGTCGTCAACGCGTGAACGATGACCGGGCCGTCTTTAATCTGTTGAGCTTCTCTCAGTGCGGCGACCAGAGCGCGCACATTGTGACCGTCAACATATCCGATGTATTTGAAACCGAGCTCATTGACGAGCGCGCCCGGCAGAACGGCCGCCGCGATCGCGTCCTTCATTGTCTTGGCCGCATGATGAAGACGCGAGCCGACCGAAGGGATCGAAAGCAGCTTCTCTTCGACCTCATCCTTGAACCGATGATAACCATGCGCTTCGCGAATGCGATTCAGGTATCCGGTGAGCGCGCCGACCGCGGGCGCGATCGACATTTCATTGTCATTAAGAACGACTATCAGCCGTGTCTTGAGATGGCCGGCCTGGTTCACTGCTTCCATCGCCATGCCGCCGGCAAGCGACGCGTCACCTATTAAGGCGACCACGTGATGATCTTCGCCCTTTCGATCGCGGGCGATCGCCATTCCCAGCGCTGCCGACAGCGACGTCGAAGCATGACCGGCGCCAAACGCGTCGTACTCAGATTCATCGCGACGAAGAAAGCCGCTGATGCCGCCGTATTGCTTGACAGTCGGTAATTGGTCTCGACGGCCGGTCAGAATCTTGTGCGCGTAGGCCTGATGACCCACGTCCCAGACCAGGCGATCGTGCGGAGTGTCGAACGCGTAATGCAAAGCCACCGCCAGCTCGACTGCGCCAAGCGACGCACCTGTGTGCCCACCGACACGAGACATAGTCTCCAGAATATGTTGGCGAACTTCCTCGGCCACGCCTTGAAGGTCATCAAGCCGCAACCGTCTTAGGTCTTCAGGTGAGTTAATTTTTTCCAGCTGGCTCATCGCGGCAGATTGTAGCGCGAGACGCTATCTAATGCACCTCAAGATTTTGTGACGAAATCAACAAGCAACCCGATCGCAAGTGTGAACGGCTCATCGTCTTTGCGTCGCAAAGTAATTTATACTGCAAGGCGGCGCCGCCGTCAAGCATTAATTTCCTGAATAAATTCGCGGATTCGTTGGTACAGGTCGTCCCGAGCGCGCCGAAAGGCAGCGAGTTGCTCGTTCTCGCTTCCCGAAATCACCGGATCGTCGATACTCCAATGCAGGCGCTTTGCGGGGCCGGCAAAGACGGGACATCTCTGGTTCGCGTGATCACACACGGTGATCACGTAATCGAATTCATCATCGAGAAACTCATCCGCCGACTTTGATCTGTGACCAGAGATGTCGATGCCGATCTCATTCATTACTGCGATCGCCTGAGGCCGAACGAAGCTTGCGATCGTGCCCGCGCTGAAAACTTCAAATCGATCACCGGCCAAATCACGCAACAGACCTTCGGCCATCTGACTGCGCGCGGAATTTCCGGTACAAAGAAACAGCACGCGCGTTTTCTCAATCATGGCAGCCCCCCGGTGAAGTATCAGCAAGCAACCACATCGTCAAAAAGGTCGCCGCGCCTGCACCCATCAATTGCGCGACGATAAACAGCGGAACATCTATCGGTCTGATTCCCGCAAATGTATCGCTGAGTGAGCGCGCGATAGTCACTGCTGGATTAGCAAAGGATGTCGACGCCGTGAACCAGTACGCGGCCGTGATGTAACCGCCGACCGCAAACGCAACCATCCGTGGTTGATATCTCGCACAGGTTCGAATGACGAGGATCAAACCAAACGCAGCAATGAACTCGCTGAAAAACTGCCGGCTTCCGCTGCGCGCATGACGAGCAAAGGACACCAACGGCTCGCCGAACATAGCGTTTGCCGTAAGCGCTCCGGCACAAGCTCCGATCAATTGAGCGACGATGTAAGAGAGTGCTTCTCGCCAATTCAACTCTCTTTGAGACAGCGCGCTCAACGTTACCGCCGGATTAAAATGCGCACCTGAAATTGGGCCAAACGTAAGGATCAGTGTCACCAGCACCGCGCCAGTTGCGATGGTGTTTGCCAGCAACGCGATCGCCACGTTTCCAGCAGCCAGGCGTTCGCCCATGATGCCCGAGCCAATCACCGCCGCGAGCAACAGTGCGCTTCCAAGGCCCTCAGCCACAATTCTTTGGGCGAGTTTCGACTTCACTTCGCAATGCTCACCGGCGCGGTTGCGCAGCAAGACGTCGCCATTTCAACTTGTGCGTTGGCGTGAGCGTTGGCAACAACCTTGTCCCCGCATTCGCATGCCGCACTGTCTGGCAGATTGTCCTCGAGTACGACGAACACTTCCCATTCATTACCGTCAGGGTCGCGGACCCAGGTTTTGTCCTGCACGGCGTAACAACAATTGGTTTGCATCTCGTCCCGCGTCAGCAGACCGTCGTCATGCCATCGCTGCCTCGTCGTCAGAACGTCTTCCGTCGATCGCACCTGAATACCCAGATGCGACAGCGCGCCGCGGCTGTTGACAGGCGCTTCATTCAGCGTGAAATTCAACGGCGGATTCTGGACGTCGAATTTAGCGTAACCGGCGCGCACTTTGCTCGGCTCAATCCCGAACAGCTTGCGATAGAACTCGATGCTCTGCTCAACATTTCTGACACTGATCGCCAAATGAGCTTTTAAGGCCGACACCACCGGCGCCGTGGCGGTCAAGTTGCTCTTGCTTTCCATGTGAAACCTCCTTAGAATCATATTCGCATAAGCGAATACGACGCATGCTAGAACACTCAGACATATCTGTCAAGGCAAATATGATGGCGGAATTGGAGATCAGAAAAATGCAGGCCGCCGATTGGGACCAGGTTAGGGCTATCTATCTCGAAGGCATCGCCACCGGTCACGCGACGTTTGAGACCGGAGCGCCTTCGTTTGCAGAATGGGACCAAGCGCATCTGTCCTGCGCACGGTTAGTCGCACAACAAGGCGGCGCAACCGTGGGCTGGGCAGCGCTCAGTCCGGTGTCGCAACGCTGCGTGTACGGCGGCGTTGCCGAGGTTAGTGTTTACGTCTCGATCTCGAACCGGGGTTCAGGCGTAGGACGGAAACTATTGGACGCACTTATTACTGAATCGGAGCAGAACGGAATCTGGACCTTGCAGGCTGGAATATTTCCCGAGAATGTTGGTAGCCTCGCGGTGCATCGAGCTTGCGGATTTCGCGAAGTCGGCCGGCGGGAGCGAATCGGAAAAATGAATGGCGAGTGGCGCGACACAATTCTGCTCGAACGGCGCAGTCCGATGGTAGGAATCGATTGAAATGACCAAGAGCAAATACAACCTCGAAACTCTTTTCAGCGCGCTGGCAGATCGCACGCGCCTGCGGCTGATCAATCTTATCGGCGACTCGGAAGTGTGTGTCTGCTTTCTGGTTGAGATTCTGAAAACCAGTCAACCGAAGATCTCGCGGCATCTCGCCTATCTTCGCCAAGCGCGGGTTGTCGTTGCTCGTCGCGAAGGCAAGTGGATGCACTATCGTTTGAGCGAACCACCAGATGAACACGCCGCGGATATCTTTCGCGAGGTGCGCGCTTCATTGACGGAGCATCCCGAATTTCAGCGCGATCGAGAGAAACTCGAAAAGGTTTGTTGTGCGCCCACTCTTCCGGTGCAACTGCGTCGCGCGCCGCGCCCGGTTGGAGTGGCGGCGTGAATTGGTCCGAAACCGCCTGCGGTAGCGGGCGGCTGATCTCTCGAAATCAAATGTGCTTGATGGAGAAGTTAAACCGCCCGCTACCGCAGGCGGTCCTGACATTGCCTTGACAATCAAGTCTCGCGCCTTAAAATGACTTCTCGACATCGCGGAGATGTGGCCGAGTGGCTGAAGGCGGCGGTTTGCTAAACCGTTAAGGGTCTTAAAAGCCCTTCACAGGTTCGAATCCTGTCATCTCCGCCATTAAAACCCCGGAAGTCAGAAGACAGAAGTCAGGAGTCAGTAGAAGAGCGGTTTTGCTGAATTCTGACTTCTGACTCCTGACTCCTTTTTTTATGGTTCGCGTTCGCTTCGCTCCATCACCAACCGGTTATCTGCACATTGGCGCGGCGCGCTCGGCGCTTTTCAATTGGCTGTTTGCGCGCAAAGTCGGCGGCAAGTTTCTGCTGCGCATCGAAGACACTGATCTGCAACGCTCGACCGATGAATCGACGCGTTCGATCATTGAAGGGCTCGAGTGGCTCGGTCTCGATTACGACGACGAGAAAGTTTTTCAATCCGACAATGCGGAGAAGCATCGTACGGCCGCGCGAAAGCTGGTCGAAGAAGGAAAGGCGTATCGCGATTTCACGCCGAAAGAACAACGCGGCGACGCGAACGTCAAACAAAATATTGCTGATCGCGCGCGCGCTAACGCCGCGGAAGGGATCGATCATCGCAGCAATCCGTTTCGTGATTTACCAAAAGAAGAATCTGACGCGCGGGCTGCCGCAGGCGAGCTGTTCGCGATTCGTTTGAAGGTCGCGCGCGAAGGCGTGTCTCGGTTTACCGATATTGTTTACGGTGAGCAGGAGCGTGATTATTCAGAGATCGAAGACCTGGTGCTGCTGCGTTCGGATGGGCATCCGCTGTACAACCTCTCGGTCGTGCTCGACGACATCGAAATGAATATCACGCACGTGATTCGCGGCCAGGACCATCTGACGAACACGCATAAACAGATTCTGCTCTATCACGCGTTTGGCGCGGCAGTGCCGCAATTCGCGCACTTGCCGCTGATTCTGGCGCCCAACAAAGCGAAGCTGTCGAAACGAAAACATGGCGAAGTCGTTTCCCTTACGACTTATCGGGATCGCGGATTCGTGCCGGACGCTTTCGTCAATTATCTGGCACTATTGGGGTGGTCGCCGGACACGACTCAATATTCCGCGGAGATAGTTCGTGATGATCCAGCGGCCAGACCGAACGTCGAACCGGGGACTGAGATCTTTTCACGTCGAAGATTGATCGAAGAATTTTCACTTGATCGTATTCACAAGTCGCCCGCAGTTTTTAATTTCCAGGAAAACGATCCGCGACACTGGACCGATGACAAAGCGCTCTGGATGAACGCGGAGTACATTCGCACCATGCCGCCCGGTGACTTGCTACCGATGGTAAAGAGTGAGTTGCGCGCAGAAAAACTCTGGCGCGAAGAATACGATGATGACGAGCGCGAATGGTTTGCGAAAGCAG
Source organism: Pyrinomonadaceae bacterium (assembly GCA_036403735.1). Taxonomy (GTDB): domain Bacteria; phylum Acidobacteriota; class Blastocatellia; order Pyrinomonadales; family Pyrinomonadaceae; genus UBA11740. Next base: position 2,303 of record DASWQK010000645.1, on the reverse strand, counting down.
TCGATCTGATTCGCCAACGATTTTTCACGCTGAAGGATTTTTCATCACAGGGCCGCGCGTATTTTTCTGAAGACTTCGATTTTGATGAAGCCGCCGTCCGCAAGAATATTTTGAAAGAACCGCGACTCAAAGAACTCCTGCCTCAGCTCGCCGATCGGATCGAAGCGGTGGATTCGTTTACGGCCCTGACAGCCGAAGCCACGCTCCGTGCTTTCGCAGAAGAATCATCGGTAAAGGCTGGCCTTTTCATCAATGCTTCGCGCACAATGTTGACAGGCCAGGCCGTGGGACCGTCGATGTTTGACGTGTTTGAGATAATGGGCTGCGAACGCTCAGCCATGCGTTTGCGCAGTCAGCGCCCGTGGAATGAGTTTGAGAGTTCAGACGCAGAGACACAGAGACACGGAGAAACAGCAAAGTAGCGGAATTGCTTGTTCCTCTTTATGTTAAATCTCTCCGGCCTCGGGGCCTCTGCGGCGATCCTTTGGAGGAGATACTCACAATGAAAAGACTCGCGATTATCCTTTCTATTGTGCTTGTCAGTGCTGGTGCGGCACTCGCGCAGAACAGCAACACTTCGCCGTCGAGCCGCACGCGCACCGTCGCGCCCAAGCCTTCGCCGACACCAAAGACGGTAGCTAAATCGCCGGACGCGACGCCGTCTCCCTCACCGGCTACGTCTTCGCGACGAACCACGACTACTAATAGCCCGGCGGGCGCAGTGCGGGCAGCCTTCGACAAGATCATCGAAGGCATACGGAAAGCCGACGTTGATTTGTATATGAGCGGCTATTTGAACTCACCCACGCTGGTCCTTTTCAACAATAACGGAACGGTGACTAGAGGGTGGGACCAGCTGAAAAGAAATCGTGAGAGTTCATTCCCTCAAAGTAAGGATGTCAAACTCGATATCAAAGACTGGCACGTCACCATGCTTGGCCGTGATGGCGCCGTCGTCAGTTGCCTCTGGACGCAGACACAGACTTTCAACGGGCAGCCTGATTCCGGGTCCGGAAGAATGACCTTGGTTTTCAAACGCGTGGGCACGGAATGGAAAGCTGTGCATTTGCACACCTCACCGGACAAACCAGATCCGTCGCGCGTGCCCGCGTCGGAACAGTCGCAGCGACCGGGTCAGTGATCATTGCGAGACTCGTACCCGCGGCTGAGTATCTCTTCGCGAACCCCCTGAATCCGAAGCTTCAACAAATTTGTCGGCGAACTTTGCGCCGATCGATGTCCGAAAAATGTCTACTTCGCCCGACTTGTCAGCCACCGAGATTCGCCCCAGGATAATGAACCAAACACAGAGATGCTGAAACGGCGCGAGCAAATCGCCGGCATGCTGGTAGCAGAGCGTGAGCGCCAGGCGACGGCGGATTCTTTCATCGTCCGCGGAGAGATCGCTCGACACATTCGCGCGCTGGAGCAGCGCCTGGCCTCGATCGATTCAGAATTAAGGGAATCCGTACGATCAGACACTCCTTCCCACAAAACGCCGCGCCTCTCGCGCGTTGGGCCAGCGGTTCTGTTCTTTGTGCTGGCCGCAGCGATTCTTGTGCTGCCGTTTTCCGGCCGGCTATGGCGTGGGGGCGGATGCCGACCTGCGCTTGCTGCCCTTCATCCTTCTGTTCGTGCCGGTCGTCGCAAGTTTTGGAAAGCGCACCCGTTGGTTGTTCGTGGTTTTGTTGCTCCTGTTTGTGACTCGCAGCGCAGTCATCACCAAAACATTTCTGGCGAAACAACCGGAGCTAGCCGGCATGGCGCGCTCGTTTCCGGTAACGCCGGCGAATGTGCGCGTGCTGCCAATCGTCGAAGCAAAGAGTGAAGAGGATCAGGAGCCGCCGCAGCATCGACCTTATGCGCACTTCTGGGCATACGGAACAATCGAGCGAGGTTGGTTTGCGCCCTACCTATTTGCTGAACGTGGTCTTCAGGTGCTTCGGATCAAAGTTGATACCACCACGCCGGAAGGCTTCTGGGATTTGGAATATAAAGAAGAGCCCGAGTGGCAGGACATCGCGGAAGAATATGACTACGTCTGGGCGTACAACGTTGCGAAGTATGCGCCGCAGCTTCAGAAGATCGGTGATGTGGTTTTCAAGGACGGCAATCTGACAATGTATCGGATCAAAAAACCGAAAGAAGAAGAGGATGAAGAGTCGCCGTAGCAACTCTTATGTCTCTGTGTGTTTCCTCTATCTCTCGGTGGTGAAGCATCGCTGAAAAATATTCACTACAGAGACACGGAGACGTGTCGATTGCGCCGTAATCTCATCCAGCCTTCAACTATGGCAATCGCG
>DASWQK010000644.1:0-5589 GCA_036403735.1 Pyrinomonadaceae bacterium | reverse complement strand
CAAGCGGAGCAGTTTCACACCCGTTAATCGATGCACCACGGTTACCACCTGCGGAGCAACCGGGGTCTGATTCGGGACGACCGTCACCCGTGCGGGTGGCGCCGGAACCCGGCGAGACGGTCTGCGTTGCGGTCGCTCAGGCAAAGGTGTTTGGGCGGCAACCGCCGGTGCCACCGGCGTCGCTGGCGCGGGCGTTTGTGACATCGCCGTCACCGCGGACGCTACCGCGATCATCGTCAAGATTGAAATGCGAAATGAAATCGTCTTGCTCATGGTTTCTGGTAAGGCCTACCAATCCCGGGTATTCGTCATGCCCACCGGCGTGCGATTGTCCGTCAGCCGTTGCGAACCAAAGCTGATCGGCGGCAACTGAATTTTGCGCGAGCCGCCGTGCTCGTCGTACATGGTCACGACCATCGGTTTGACCGGCGCCGTCAGAGATACTTCGCCGGCGCGATCCTTGATCATGGGGTATGAATCCGCTCGCGAGACCGTGCTATCAACAGCGTCGAGCCCCGCGGGCGTCGTTATGCCCTTAGTAAGGTTTCTACCCGTGGCATTCGGATGTCTCGAATTATCCAACGGAAGCGCTTCTACGACAGTTGCTTGTACCGGGCCGTCGTTATCTGATTTCGGGGACACGGGTGGACTAACAATTCCAGTCGTTAACGAGGCTGGCTTCCCTTTAGTCGACGCGATCGCAGGAGTCTGCGTCCTGTTTTTCTGATTCATAAACACAATAGTTCCCACAACCATCACCAACACCGCGGCCACCGCGATCGCGGGCGTGCTCATAACGAGACGAAAAATGAAAGGTTGTTGATGGGTGTCGCGTTCCCGGGCGATGCGCGCGCGCAGGCGCACGTCGAAATCAGCCGGAGCCACCACCGGTTCCAGCGCGCCAACTAACTCGCGCAACCGGAAACGCTCATCACGAAATGCCGCGCAGGCAGCGCACTCAGCGAGGTGCGCTTCCGCCTCCGCGCTCAAGGTCTGTCGCAACTCGGACTGATCGATCTCTCGCCGCATCTCGCGGCAAACTTTCCCACTCATGATTTCACCACCTAAACGTAATGGCGCATTTTGTCGCGCAAGAAATTTCGCGCGCGGTTGATACGCGATTTAACCGTCCCCTCGCTCGTTTGCAAAATCGCGGCGATCTCGTCATAGCTCTTCCCTTCGACATCGCGGAGCACTAACGGCGCGCGATACTTCTCCGGCAAGGTGCTAATCGCCTTCTTCACAACTCGCCGCTGTTCGGTATCGACGAGGTTCGCGTCCGCCAGAGGTCTTTGATCAGGAGCATCAAAATCTCGAACTTCGTCTCCCTGGCCCGACGTGAGCAATCCCGTCAGCGACACCAACCGGCGACGCTTTCGCTTGCGCAGCTCGCTAATCGCCAGGTTCGTCGCAATCCGATAAATATAAGTCGAAAACGCATGTGTCGTCTGATACCGACTTGCCGCGCGGTAAACTCGCAGGAACGTTTCCTGGGCCAGATCAACCGCGCCGTCATAGTCGTTCGTCATGCGATAGATATAACTCGTGATCTGATTTCGATAGCGCCTCACCAGCTCGGCGAACGCGTCCTCGTCGCCCGCCAGCGTCTCTTCCAGCAGAGCGTGATCTGACGCTTTCTGAACTACGACCGGCGCCGGCATGGCCGCCGCGAAATTCAAGTCCTCAATCGAACTTAACGTTCTCATCGGGCAGGAAGGGCTCTCGAGTCTAGTAACGCAAGTTGTTAACTTACGTCGTTGTTTCTCTCGCAAGTTAGCAACTTGCGCTACATCTCAACCGGAAAATTATACCTCGGCCCGCGACGGCCTCGGCAGTTGACACGCGGTTTTTGGGAAGAAGTTCCGGAAAGTTAGCTTGTCGGCGGTTCGCCAGGCATCCTGCTGACAGCTATTTGACGTTTGTCATTGGACATTTGTCATTTGCTGATTTGCGGCTACCGCACGCATTCGCGGGAAGCTGGATGCTAAGGATAAGGCGCGCGGGCGCAATCAAAACTGCACGATGAGCAAATGGCAGATGTCCAATGACAAATGATACATAAGTGCCTATGACATCGTGTTACGGACCGCTCGATGACGCAGCTGCTTCCGGATTCTGAAACAGCGAGTCTTCCATCTTAACGCCGTACTGGACTGTTAAAATGTGGATCTCGACAGTTTGCTTCCCGTCTTCGAGCAGCACTGTGCGGTAAGGGACCCAGGTACCCTGCGCAAATCGATAATCATAAAAGTGCTTCGTGTATTTGACCGGGGTAGCAGAACCAGGTCGCGTCTCTTCGTATTCAAGCGAAAGAACGCGAAACGACCTGGCGCTGACGAAGTAGCGCGTCTTGCGACCCGCCTTATCAACTAAATCGATCACGAAGAGATCTACTCCCTGCTGTTTGTCTTTTCCGGCTGACGTAACCTTCGATTCGTTCTCTTTGTAGCGAAGCAAAGCGTCGATGCTGTGGGCCTGCTGCGCGATAAAGTCAGCCGCGGTGTCCGCGCGTGGCGTAAACGTAGCGCCATTTATGATTCCGAACAGCCGGCCTTCGCCATAGACAAGCGAATACTCAGCCCGAGGGGTTTTGCTGTCGAGGCGCACCTTGTCCTTGTCCGGCTTGTCGCCATGAACAAAGCGCAGCTCGTACCGAATTTCTTCGGCACGGCCATCCGCACTCGTGCGCGTCTCGCGTCCGCGCTCGAGTCCGTTTTTCCTAATCTGGGTAAGCATCGCCCGCCCGGCACCATTGCCGGCGATGATAATTACGCTCTCGGCAACTTGCTCCGCCGTGACCTCTTTCGGTTGATCGCCGCGTTTGGGTTGCTCCGCCGGTTTGGGTTGCGGCGTCGGTTTGGGTTGTTCCTGGGGTTTGGTCTGCTTCGTTTGCTGCGCGCGCGACGATGACGTGGCAACGAGACCGCTGCATAGGGCGGCGAAGACGCCAGCCATCAATATTGAGTATCGCAAAGGGGCTCTCTTAAAACTCATGATTATTTCTGACTTCTAAACCTGAATTTAAACCTGAATTCAATTCCGTTGGGTCGCGATTGTAGCACAAGGTCTTCGCAAACAAAGTTCGCCGTATCAGGGATGCCGTGACCCACCATCGGGATGCTTTACAAACCAATTCAGCACGTGGTTTTTGCAACGCAAGATGTCGGTTTGTCCGCAAGCTAACAGCTTGCGTTACGCAGGTTTGACAAACCAGTTGGCAACCGCGTTAACTAAGAGTCAAAACAAAAACAAGCGATTGAGGCAATGTCGGCGCAGCTCATTTTTCGTCACGAGCAGCGCCGAAAGAACGATAACGATACAAGAGGAACGTAACCAAATGAAGAAGGTTGGCATTCTGGTAGGTCGCGAAAAAACTTTTCCGGACGCTCTGATCAAAAACATTAATGACCTTAGCGAGGGTTCGGTGGTGGCCGAATACATCAAGCTGGGGGGCGTTCGCTTCGATGCGCCGCTGCAATACGATCTGGCGATCGATCGGATATCGCACGAGGTGCCATTCTATCGCGCAACGCTGAAGCGCATGGCTCTCGAAGGAACGCTTATCATCAACAACCCCTTCTGGTGGTCGGCCGACGACAAGTTTTTTAATTATTCGCTGGCACGCAAGCTGGGCGTCGCAGTCCCCAAAACCGTTTTGCTCCCGCAGAAGGATTACATTCAGGGAATCGTCAGCGAAAGTTTGCGCAACCTCGAGTTTCCACTCGACTGGCAAGCCATCGTCGATTACGTCGGCTTTCCAGCGTTCATGAAACCATTCGACGGCGGCGGTTGGAAGAATGTTTCGAAGGTGAATTCACTTGAGGAATTGATCGCCGAGTACGATAAGACCGGGACCTTGTGCATGACGCTGCAAGAATCTGTCGAGTTCGATCAATTCGTCCGCTGCTACTGCATCGGGCAGGAAGAAGTAATGATCATGGCTTACGATCCGCGCAAGCCTTACCTTTCCGGCGAACAGTATGTCTACGATCCGAATTATCTTTCGCCTGAGCTGACAGCGCGCGTGGTCCATGACGTGCGCACGCTTTGTTCAGCACTTGGTTACGACATCAACACAGTCGAGTTCGCGATCAAGGACGGCGTGCCTTACGCGATTGACTTCATGAATCCTGCGCCGGACGCGGAGCTGCAATCAGTCGGCCCGTTCTATCACGAGTGGGTAACCGAAGCCGTCACGAATTTGGTTTTCAAGCGATTGAATGAACGAGTTGAGCAGACACGTTATCGCTGGGATGCGTTTTTGAATCCGCCAGCGGCGAGAACCGAAGCGGTGGCCTCAGCCGCCGAACAAAAGTCACGAACGGTGACGCCGAAACCTACGAGCCAAAAGCGGGGCACTACAAAATCGCGGACTTCAAAGAAAGATCAGGCAAAGGAAGCAACAACCTGATTTCGCAACATCGTTTAGAGGCGGGCTGTAGCCCGCCCTCTTCGCCAAAACCAGGGAATGGCGGGCTGTAGCCCGCCTCTAAACGTAAGTAAACCGGAATTCGGCTGGGCCAGGATTCACGCGTCGCTGGCGACCCGCCCGCGAGTTGTCAGAAACTTTCTGAATATCAGAGAGCCTGACCAGGCGATAACGGAAGACGAAGCGAGCGCCCACGCTAAACTTGCGACGACTTGATCGACCGAAGAACCGATCAAAGCAATTAGCAAGGCGGCGAAGCTCAAACGCGCAGTCACGCGCTGAATTCGACCGGTGCCTTCCAACCAATTCATGCGGCGCAACTCAGCGGCCAAATAGTCTTCGTCCGTGTTCAGTCGTGAATAATAATCTGCCTCGCGTCGCGCGAGCCGCGCTGCCGCCTTGTCGGGCGCAATTCTCACGGCGTCATTGTAATGATGAATCACGTGCGCGAGTTTGCCCTCGCTCAGGGCCACTTCCGCCAGGCCAACCTGCGCGCGATAAGAGTTTTCATCCATCTCCAGGGCGCGCCGAAATATCTTCGAGGCGCGTGCGGGATCGCAATACTCAAGAAAACTCTCGCCAATTCTTTCCAACAATCGCGCCTCATTCGGTGCGCGCATAGACGCCAGCTTCAAAGCCGCGCAAGCGCGGCCCAACAAACGCGCGTTGCCAAAGGCCGACGCCTGAGATTTCAACAGACGCCCATATTCGTAAATCATCCGCCCGTTCTGCGGCGCAATCAGTAACGATCGCCGGAAGGCTTCGGCTGACTGTTTCAGGCAACCGGCCATTCGTAGATCATTCGCGCATCTGCGCAGCAGCGCCGCTCGCTCGGGATCTTGTTCGGACGAATCCGCCGACCCATCACGCCGATGTTTCTCGATTCTTCGCTCGGCTTCTTTCGTGTTGTCCAAAACAGAGGCTGAGGCAATTCCGAGTCGCGACGCTTCTGCGCGGACTATCTTCAACTCCACCAGATGGTCACGCAACTCGCAAGCACGGGCGTCAAGTTTGTGCTCGGCGATTCGCGGCAGGAGTTCGTGAACCATTCGGCGGAAGTTTCGCCCAGAGGAAAATGTGATCGAAGCGTCGTCCGCCCCGATATCGACGCGGTACCGATAACGCACGTTGCCGCCACGGCGCAGCGTGCGCATGCTGGT
>DASWQK010000643.1:0-4890 GCA_036403735.1 Pyrinomonadaceae bacterium | reverse complement strand
AACACGGTCATCCAACGCTATCGCGAGGCGACCGCCGCGCTCGGCTATCAGGGCGATACCGTGCTGAATTCGCTCGGCGATATCTTCTGCTGCGCAATCGGATTCTCTCTGGCCGTCAAGTTAGGTTGGCGCTGGTCGCTGGTTCTGTTTTTTGCGGTGGAAGCGATACTCCTGTCTTGGATCAGAGACAGTTTGCTGCTGGAGATCTTAATGCTGATTCGTCCCAGCAGCGTTATTAAGCATTGGCAACTCAGTTAATAAAGACGCGGAGACACGCGGACACGGCGACGCGGGGTACAATTACTAGAGGTTTTCGCGGTCATTGATTCAATCTCATCGTTTAGAGGCGGCTACTGCCCGCCGGAACCGATTCGCGGAAAAAGGCGGGCAAGTAGCCCGCCTCTAGACGCTCTCATGGTGCGTGTGGCCCGGTCTCGCATGGAGCATACGAAACCGAAATCAGGCAAAGACCTAACCATTGCGTTGCTGCTAGTGACGTTGGTTCTACTCTTGGCTGTCGATCTGTGCGCGCGATCTGAAGCCAATCGTGAAAAACAGTTCTCCGCGTCTCCGCGTCTCCCTCTCCCCGCGTCTGATTCTGAGTACCTCTGGTACGAAGCGGAAAACATGCGCGGCATTACTGAGACGTCGCGGCATGAACCTCAGTTGAATCCCTCTTATCTGGAAATTCCTGCAGCGAAAGCTCCCGGCTGGTCCATCAGCGGTCCCGGCGTGTCCGCCGAATGGTCGCAAGGCGGCGAGAGTGAGTGGAATTCTGTGGCCGCCAGCGCCGGCGAAACTCACGGCACGATCTGGCAGGACGTCGAAATTCCGCGCGCAGGTGAATACAAAGTTTGGATGCGCTATGCCGACTGGGCGAACAAGAGCGAGAACTTTGTAGTGCGAATCACGCAATCCGGTCTGCAAAGCCGCGCAGGCGTGTCGATGTCGATGGCGCCAAAGGAAATCTTTCGTCATGAGTTCGGCGCGACCGACATTGTCGATCCCCATAACGAAACGAGCATGTATTGGGGGTGGACCTTTGCGTGGGACGGAGCTCCCGTAACTCTGGCAAAAGGATCCGCGCACGTCTCGATCGAGATCACGAAAGCTGCGCAGGCGCGGAGACAGGTTGATTGCTTTCTGCTAACAAGCGATCTCTCGTTCGCGCCTGAAGGCAGGCGCAAACCGGATTTCGCAGCGATGCGTTATCTGCGCGATTGGTCTGCTAAACGAGAAGCTTTTGCGCCGCTCATCGATCCATCGACAACGGTCGATGTTTCTACAAGATGGTCGCGGCCTAAAGTTGCGGGGCGCGATTTCTTGATGCCCTGGAATATCGCGAAGGAGTTCTGGCAACTTTATGACAAGCCAGCGGCGGAACGCTCACTCTATCCATTCAATGCTGAGCCGATCGACGAATTCCTAAAGTCGTACGCGGGGAAGCGCGACGTTCCCATCTTCAATTCAAAGCTGATCGCTCCGGTGATCTACATCAACGACTTACCCGAGTTGTTGAAGGATGGCAGCGCCTTTCGTCGATATCTCGCGGAAACGAAATCGCCCTTCGCAGTTTTGATCAATTACGGCTCGGCGAATTTTGCCTCTGACGCGGAAGCGCAAGCGGCCTGGAAACTTCTCAACGGCGAGTTGCGCGATCAATTTCTCGGCTGGATTTCCGGTGAGAGTGTTGGCTTCGTCTGGGATGAGTCGGCACGATACTTGAATATTTCTCCGAACATGAGCCGCACCCAATTGCTTGAAGCGCATCGTCAGTTCTACACCGATGCGCTGGCCAGAAAGTGGAGCGCGATGTTCAAAATCCAAACGGGCCCGATGTGGGAGAAGATGCTGCCGGCCCAGTCAACCTCAAGTACTTCGTTCGCTCATCCGCTAAGCGAGTGGGGTGTGCGACTTCTCGGCGTCGAAACGGCCGCGGTGCAGCCGATGACCGCGATGCGGCTCGCGTTCACGCGCGGTGCCGCGCGGCAATATGGCGGCGAATTCTTTTATTATCACGCGCCGAACTTTGGTGATACGGCGACGACGTTTACCAGGCAACAGAACTTCGCCGGTCCTGATAATTTTTTTCATTCGCGTTATGGCGCGACGATGGGGCCATCGCTCTCGTGGTATCGCAAGAGTTACTACCTGTATTACATGTCGGGCGCATCGGCGATTTATCTTGAGCAGGGCTTCGATCAATTCTTCAAACCTGGACCAGGAGAACATCCTTTTCAATTGAATCCGCTCGGGCGGATCACGGACGAGTTCATGAGCTTTGCCGCGAAGCATCCCGATCGTGGTGAGCCTTACACCGCGATCGCGTTTCTGCTCGATCCCGCACATGGTTGGGAAATGACGGACTATCCTCAGTGGCCGTTCGAGGTTTCACAGATTAATCGCGGCGATCGGGCACTGCGCGAATTGTTCGGCGCGGCTTACTACCCCGGACCAGTTCGCGAAGGCGAGCCGGCGAGCGGCGAGAGACAGGCGTTCGTGCCCGGTGTCTTCGGAAATATTTTTGACGTACTGGTTGCGAGTGGCACGCGCAAAGATGCGATTGATTCCTATCGCGCGGTATTTGTCGGCAGCCAGATCAACTGGGGCAATGGCTGGCCACGGAAACTAGAAGACTATGTTCGCAAAGGCGGAGTGGTGGTTTTGGATTCGGTGCAAGCCCAGGGATTGCCTGAGGGCTTGCTCGGAGTCCAATTGGTGGGGGACGTTGCAGTCGAAGCTGATAACGCGAATTGTCTTTCGCCGGGCGAACCAAAACAGAATTTGAGCGGCCAGATGTTCATGTACGAGCGGCTTTACCTTCACGGCGCCAAGGTCTTGATTGAGTCGTCCCGCCACGATCCGTTGGTCACTGTTAACGACATCGGCCGCGGTCGAGTTATTGTCGTAGCTCTGCCGGGTTTGCTTGGCGAAGATGAACGCCTCGCGCCGTTTGTCGCGCACTTACTGGTCCATCTTGCGGCTGATGTGACACCGGTCCACGTCGACGGAGATGTCGAGTATCTCGTCAATCGCAACTCACGCGGCTGGGTCGTAACGCTCTTTAATGACAACGGCGTCTTCAAACCGCAGCAGGGTTTGGCGCAGGTCGATCGCAGCGCATCCGTCCAGGTGAAGCTGTCTTTGCGTGGCGCGCCGGTGCTCAGTGCGAATGAATGGACATCCGATCAGGCGATCGCGATTCAAAAACAAGTCAATCAGCCTGACACTGTGACTGTTAACATCGCGCCCGGGGGGGTCGCGGTTGTTGAGCTGGTGACGGCGCGTTAACATAGCGCTTCCAGTCAAAATCAAATGGGCAACAAAATAGCGCGCAGATTTTTTATTAGCGGCGATGTGCAGGGTGTCGGCTTTCGTTTCTTTGCGCAGCGCGCGGCGGCCCGTCACCAGGTTGTGGGCTTCGTAAAGAACCTTGAAGATGGGCGCGTTGAAGCGCTGGCCGAGGGTCCGCCGCAGAGTGTGGAAGCATTCCGAAACGAGCTGGCCACGGGTCCACGTTTTTCTTCAGTTGGCCACCTTGAAGAACTCCATCTTGAGCCGTCGGGAAGGTACTCGTCGTTTAGGATTGAGCAGTGAGTGGTTGTGTCAGAAGCCCGACCGTCAGGAAGGGCATCTTGGTTAAGGTTGCCCTCCCTCACGGTCGGGCTTCTGACACGTACTGAAACATCGTCGTTATTATCATCGTAACAAACACACACATGGATGATTCCAAACCTACCCTGGTCCTCAATCACGTGAGCAAGAGTTTCGGTGACTTCACGGCGGTGAGCAATCTCAGCTTGCAGGTGAGGCCCGGGCGCGTCTTCGGATTGATTGGTCCAAACGGCGCCGGCAAGACCACGACCATTCGCATGATCGTCAACATCACGGTTCCTGACTCGGGCACTGTTGAGTTGCTGGGCCAGCGAATGACGACCGCCTTGCAGGATCGCATCGGCTATCTACCGGAAGAGCGCGGGCTTTATAAGAGAATGAAAGTCGGTGAGCAGCTTCGGTTCTTTGCTGAGCTGAAGGATGTGACCGGGAAGGAAGCCGACGCGCGTATCGATAAGTGGCTCGCGAAGCTGCAACTCACTGATTGGAAAGACAAGCGAACCAAGGAACTGTCGAAGGGCATGCAGCAGAAGGTCCAGTTCATCACTGCGGTGATACACGATCCTGATCTATTGATTCTTGACGAACCGTTTTCCGGATTGGATCCCGTGAATGTCGACATAATGAAAGACACGATCCTTGAGCTGCGCAACACCAACAAGACGATCATTCTTTCTACTCATCAGATGGAGATAGCCGAAAAGCTTTGCGACGACGTGTGCATGATTAATCGATCGCACAAAGTTCTGGACGGTAAGCTGCGTGAGATTCGCCGCAGCTTCTCTCGTAACGCGGTGGCTTTGCAGTTCGAAGGTGATGATGGATTACTAAACGATCCGGAACTGGTGGCGAGTATGCGGCGCGTCGGCGACGACCTCGAAGTACTGCTCGGGCCGGGCGTGAGCCCGCAATCATTACTGAAGCGTTTAGTCGATTCAGGTGTAGTTATCCGCAAATTCGAATTGGTAGAGCCGACCTTGCACGACATCTTCATCGAAAAGGTGAGGGAAGCGGCATGAAGAAACTTTTCGCAGTCGTCAAACGCGAATACATTCAGCGCGTGCGTACGAGGTTCTTCGTGGTCGCCACGGTTCTTGGGCCGCTGTTGATGGCCGGCTTCACAGTTGTCCCCGCCTTGCTGATGGGGATCAAATCCGGCGGTCCCACCCGAGTGGTGATCATCGATCAAACCGGCAAAGTGTACCCGCGCATCGCCAGAGAATTGCAAACCGGCAGAGAGCGGCCGGCTAAACGTGAGACGCCGCGTCCGCCGAC
>DASWQK010000642.1:0-5158 GCA_036403735.1 Pyrinomonadaceae bacterium | reverse complement strand
TAAATCGAATGCGCAGTTTTCTGCCTTTTGCTTACTGCCTACTGCCTTCTGCACTCACGTCTGCGGGACTGGCTGGGCGCGCGCGAAGGCCGGAAGGGGAGTGACAACTTTTCCTGAAGGCACGCACAGAACGGGACATGGAGCATTGCGTACGACGCGCTCAATCTCTGAACCCAGCGCGGGCGCGCCTCCGAATAACGACGCATGAACCGTTGTGCCTAAGACGATTAAGTCGGCGTCTATCCTGGCCGCCAGACTCACAATTTCAGCGTACGGTCGGCCTTCTGCGATGTGTGTTTTGATCTGGCGGTCGCTATCGTTCGCTAAAGCCTGCATGTGATTTGTTACTTTGGCCTGTAACCGCGAAAGAGCAGTGCGACCTCCTTCCGGAAACATGACGGAGATGTGCTCAAAATAATCTCCAATAACGTAAATGGCATGGAGCTCGGCTTTAGTCATCGAGGCGAGTTCGCGTGCGCGTTGGGTGGCCGCGATAGATGACGGTCGGAAGTTCGTTGCCAGCAGGATTCGATGCAGGCGGATTTCCGTTTCGTGTTTGTGATGTTCGACAAAGTCATGCTGCGGCGGTCGCAAGGTCAAGACCGGGCATGGCGCTTCCGCAATAATTTCCTCCGCAGTTGATCCGAATAGCGCGCGCGCCAATCCTCGCCGGCCGTGCGTTACAACTGTTACGAGATCGATGTCATAGTCGCGGGCGGCCCTGGCAATCTCCGGCGCCGGCTCTCCCTCGACAATCACGGGTTCCACTTCCAGGCCATTAAAGAGCGGATCTGATAGTAAGTCCGAAACCTCCGCGCGCAACTGCAAGAGCCAGTTTGAATCCTGTTCTTCAAAAATCCGCAGCGGTAGGGTCATCAAATTTGCGGGGACGCTTGCAGGGTGCACGCTGAACAGAACGACGCGGCCATGGCTCTGGCGCGCAAAGGCAGCCGCGTACTTCAGAGCGGAACGCGCGTGCGGCGTAAAATCTGTAGGGAAGAGGATGTTTCGGAAAAACATAACAGCAGAAAGGAGACAGAAGTCAGAAGTCAGAAGACAGAAGCAGAATTCAGAAGTTACTTCCTAATAACCAGCTTCTGACTCCTGTCTTCTGACTTCTGAATCTTACATCACTCTGGTTCCGGCGATTCGATCGAGTTGAGATTGAAAACCGGATCGATCGAGGACATCGGCGCGGCCGCGGGCAACGGTTAGCATTTCCAGCGCCACGCGCTCGCGTACTCGCCGCGCGCGATCGGCCACCGCAACTTGATTTACGATTCGGCGCAGCGTCTCACTGATCGCTGCCACAAAGACGCGGACTGGCATTTCCTGCTTCAGCATGGCAACGCCGTTTTCATACTCAAAGGCATTGACTATCGGATCGAGGAAGCTGTAATCGTCTGCTAATTCCAAACGTGTCGCGGCGAGGAGCGATTTGAAATCCTCGCCACTCGCATTGACGGCGCGTTCGACGGAGCCGATCAGTTCGCCGGTCGTCGCCAGAATCGCCGGCCAATCCTGGTAGCTCCCGGTTGGATAAATCTCTTCGTCAATTTGCTGCGCGACGGGTGGTTCATCGTCATAGAGCGATGGGCCAGATGCGGGCAGCGGCTCTGCCGGTTCAATGTCATCCGATTTGGCCGGCTGTGCGGACTTATCTGAGCTGACATCAACCGGAGCGGCAATTTTGTCGGGGCTGTTCTGATGAGGTGATGATTCATGCGCGCCTTCATGCACGCTGATCGTTCCCGGCGTTTCGCGCGCTCGCAAGACCACGCGATGCAACGCACCTTCTTCCATGGTGTCGGTGCCTGCGGCGCGATCGATTTCATGTACGAGCGGCGTGCTCGATCCGTTTAAGAAAATGTCGGCGGAATAATCTTTCGACTCGACGTGCACGCGGCCGATAAATTCTCGCTGTGACAAGTTACGCAGCAGTGACCAAAGGTTGACAAACGTCGTATCGAGATTCTCGTAAAGAGGACTGGGCTTTGAATCTGCAGGCATGGGCTAGAAAGCGGAGTCTAGCAAGAGCAAAGTGCAAAGAGCAAAGGGCCCAGCGTAGGAGCTCCTCTTCGTTCTTGGCCCCTGGCTCTTTGCACTTTGCTCTTTGCGCTTTTCTCTTTACCTTTCAGCACCTTCCGTGGCAAACTCCGCGGCAACTGTCGGGCGTTCGAAACCATTTCAGCTGAAGAAAGCTCCGCCGGGATATATACATAATGGAAAATGCTGGTCGCTTGGAAACAATAAAAGACGAACACCCTTCGGGGTTGCGACGATCGGTCGGCTTCTACGGACTGATGTTCGTCTCATTAGGCTCAATCATCGGATCGGGCTGGCTGCTAGGCGCACTCAACGCCGCGCAAGTGGCCGGCCCGGCTTCGGTTTTGTCGTGGATCCTCGCCGCCTGCATGCTGGCGCTGCTCGCCCTAACGTACGCGGAACTCGGCGCAACGTATCCCGTCGCCGGAGGCTCGGCGAGGTTTCCCTACTACTCGCACGGTCCGATCGCCGGCTTCACGGCCGGATGGGCGTCGTGGCTGCAAGCGGTATTCATCGCGCCCATTGAGGTGCTCGCGGCCATCACCTATGTCAACAGTGTTGGTTGGGTGAACATCCACTTCAACATGATCAATAAGGTGGGCGAGAGTGCCGGACTCCTCAACGGCAGGGGTCTCGTTGTGGCCCTCATGTTGATGGTGCTATTCACGGCGATTAATCTCGCGGGCGCCAAGTTTTTATCCGACAGCAACGTGATTGTGGTCATCTGGAAGACGGCCGTGCCCGTTCTCGCCATCGCGGTAGTCGCCTGGCTCCAGTTCAAACCCGCCAACTTCCATGCCGGCGGAGGATTTATGCCGTTCGGTTTTCATGGCGTCTTCGCTGCGTTGACAGGTGGCGTCGTTTTCGCTTTGCAGGGGTTCGAGCAAGCGGTTCAGCTCGCCGGTGAGGCACGAAATCCGAAACGAGATCTGTCGCGGGCAATTCTCACGGCGATGGCGATCGGCGCGGTGCTGTACGCGCTCTTGCAAATTGTGATGATCGGCGGCCTCGACCCTGCGAATATCGTGAACGGCTGGTCCAAGCCGTTGGGTACTGACCCGTCCGACTACGGCGCGTGGTATACCCTCGCCCTCGCGGTGGGCGCGGGCTGGCTCGCCAAGGTGCTGATCATCGACGCCGTCATTTCACCGGCGGGAACTGGCGTCGTGTATGTCGCCACCACGGCGCGCCTCTCCTACGCCCTCGGCGAGGAGCGCGAGATGCCGAGGGCGCTGGCCACGACAAATCGCAAAGGCGTGCCCGTAGTATCGATTATCGTGGGTTCCGTTATCGGATCCCTCGCTTTCGGACCATTTAAGAGCTGGAACGCGCTCGTTAGCGTTGTCACTGGCGCCACCGCGATCATGTATGCGTTCGCTCCGGTGTCACTCGCGTCGCTCCACAAGGTTGATGGTGTCCGGTCACGGTCTTACCGCGTGCCCATGCCGGCGCTTCTGCTGCCTGCGGCCTTTTGTTCGGCCAACCTGATCATCTATTGGGGTGGTTTCGAAACCACCTGGAAGCTCGCCTGCGCCATGGCGGTCGGGCTTATGCTATTTGCCATCGGGGCGTGGCGCTTCGGTACCGGCGCGCAGCGCACGATCCGAAATGCCTTCTGGATCGGCCCTTGGTTCGCAGGTCAGGTACTAATCGGATGGCTGGGCCGTTATGGCAATGGCTCCAGAAACCTGCTGCCGGACTGGGTGGACATCATCGTGGTAACTCTCTTTTCTCTAGCAATCTTTTACTGGGCCGTCAGCCTAACATTGACCAGTGAGGGTACCGCGGCTGCAGTCGCGAAGGACGCGCAGCAAATCGAAGACGACAAGAGGGTATGACGTCGTCCTCGGACACCGGCCGATCGCAAGGAGTTGATTCCTGGCTTTATTTTAGAGTTACGTTTTGCGGCGCTTCAAGTCTTTGATGATCTCTCGACTCGCATTCAATCCCGACGCGCCTGTCACGCCGCCGCCCGGATGGGTTCCCGCCCCGCACAGATAAAGGTTCTCGATCGGCGTTCGGTACTGTGCCCAGCCAATCAGCGGTCTAAACGCGAAGAGTTGATCGAGCGACATCTCGCCATGATGAATGTGTCCGCCGCTTAATCCATATTTGCTTTCGAGATCGAGCGGCGTGATCACTTGCCGGGCCACGATCAATTCTTTCAGGTTCGGCGCGTAATCCGATAGCGTGTTCACGATCGTACCGCCGAGCTCTTCGCGCCGCGAATCCCAATCACCATTCTTCAATTTGTAAGGCGCAAATTGCGCATGAATCGAAATGACGTGCGCGCCGCCCGGCGCCAGCGATGAATCGGTCAGCGTCGGAATCGTGATGTCCAGGTAAGGCCGTGACGAAAAGTCGCCGTACTTCGCCGCGTCAAATGCGCGCTCGAGATAGTCGATGTCTGGTCCAATATGAATTCGACCGGCGAGTTTCTCGGTCTCATCCACACCTTTGAAGTTTGGCAAAGCGGATAGCGCCAGATTTACTTTCGCGACTGTTCCGTGCGCTCGATAGTTTTGAATCTTTTGCAGAAAGCTGGGATCGAGAGTGCCTGCGTCGACCAGCTTCAGAAAAGTTGTCTTAGGATCGGCGTTCGAAATCACCGCCCGCGCAAAGATCTCTTCGCCATTCCGACGAACAACACCGATGGCCTTGCCATCCTTCAGCAGAATCCCGGCGATGTCAGCATCGGTTTGGATTTCGGCCCCCGCCTCAGTCGCTGCTTTCGCAATCGCGTCAGTCAACGCGCCCATACCGCCTTTGACAAAAGCAGCCGGCGCGATTGGGCTCCCCTCGTTTGCTGCTTGCAGAAGCAAAGGTGCGGACGTGCCTGCCGACCATGGCCCAGCGAACGCGCCGAAGATCCCGCGCGCAGCCACAATCGCCCGCAGCGTTTCATTCTCAAACCATTCGGCGGCGAGATCAGCAACGGCCATTGGTCCATAGCGAAGCAGCCGATACTCATCTTTCTTTCCGAGTCCGCGAATCTTCCAGCCCAGTTTTCCCAGGTCCCACAACTCTGATCTGGATGGTGCATCCAGGTTCGGCGGGGTCATCGCCAGCAAAGGCCTCAGCGCGCGACCGATATTGTTGAAACAGGAAAGAA
>DASWQK010000641.1:0-5839 GCA_036403735.1 Pyrinomonadaceae bacterium | reverse complement strand
GTCAAACGCGAATACATCCAACGGGTGCGCACGAAGTTCTTCGTGATCGCCACGATCCTTGGGCCGCTGTTGATGGCTGCGTTCACGGTTGTCCCTGCCTTGCTAATGGGGATGAAATCAGGCGGTCCCACCCGTGTGGTGATCATCGATCAAACCGGCAAAGTGTACGCGCGCGTCGCCAGAGAATTGCAGACCGGCAGAGAGCGGCCGGCTAAACATGAGACGCCGCGTCCGCCGACGCAGCCGGCGGTAGGACCGGGCGCGTCACAGGAACAGCTCAAGCAAGCCGGTCGCACGACCGAAGCGAGCTTTGTCGTCGAAGAGGCACGTCTCGGTGATCGCTCTCTCGAAGATGTAAAAAAGGATCTCGAATCAAGAATCCAGCGACATGACATTGATGGCTATGTGATCCTGCCGCCCGACTTGCTCAAAGATGGACGGCCTGAATTTCGATCTCGCAATGCCGCCGATCTCTTTACTAAAGAGACGATTGAAAGTTCAATTAGTAAGGCAGTGCGGAGTCAGCGGTTGGTGGATGCCGGGATCAAAGAGGAAGCGGTCCAGCAGGCCTCTGAGCCGGTAGACCTGAAGCCCATCGGCGAGACGGGACAGGAAAGCAAAGGCGAAGGCAGCTTCTTTTTTGTCTTTGGATTGGGTTTGTTGATTTACATGAGCACGCTTCTATATGGGCAGGTCGTCCTCGGAGCCGTGATTGAAGAAAAAGAAACCCGAATTGCGGAAATACTCTTTTCTTCAATGCGATCGTTTCCGTTGATGATGGGGAAACTGATCGGCGTCTCGCTGGTGGCACTGACCCAGATGGGAATTTGGGGGACGGCATTTCTGGCGTTTTCAGCCTGGGCGGCTGGTGGCTCGTCAATCACTTTGCCGCACGTGCCGCCGATGGTGTTCGTGTACTTCGGCGTGTTTTTCCTGATGGGCTATTTCATCTATTCCACCGTGTACGCGGTGGTGGGCTCGATGGTGACGACGACCCAGGAAGGCGGGCAACTCGCCATGCCGGTAGTCCTGATGTTAGTCGCGGGCTTTTTCCTTTCGTTCAATATCATCCGTAGTCCAAATTCCAGCCTCGCTTTTTGGGCGTCGATGTTTCCGTTTTTTGCTCCCATCACGATGCTGGTTCGCATCGTCACTGAGACGCCGCCTATGTGGCAGATCGTCTTGTCTCTGGTGATCGGTTTTGCCACCGCCATAGGATTGATTTGGCTGGCGTCGAGAATCTATCGCGTTGGCATGTTAATGACTGGCAAGAAAGCGACCATTCCGGAAGTCATGAGATGGATCAGACAATCGTAGTGATTCGCTCGGTTTTGATTCTCTCTGCGCAAGTTTTGGGGACTCCGTAAGGAACCGAACTGATCTCAAATTCAAAATTCCAGATTCAAAATTCAATAATGCCGATCGAGATCGAAAAAAAGTATCGCCTCACAAAACAGCAGCGGAGCGCGATCGAGCGCTGCATGCGTGACCTGTCGCTGGTGGCGGGCGAGTTGGAGCATGAAGAGAACACAATTTATCGCGGCGGGCTTTTAGACAAACCCGGCTCAGCGCTGCGCCTGCGTCGAGTTAATGGCACGGCGAAGTTGACCTTCAAACAGCGGATGCCGAGCAAGTCCGCGATCAAACACCAGCAAGAAGAGGAAGTCGCCGTCGCCGATGCGGACGCGATGGCGGCAATCCTGGCTGCTCTGAACTTTCGGCCCGGTCTGATTTACGAAAAGCGGCGCACGCGTTGGAAAGTAGGCAAGGCCACGGTCGTGATTGACGAACTACCTTTCGGTCTATTCATGGAGATTGAGGCGCCGGTCAGAGAGATTAAGCGGGTGGAGAAGATTCTTGGCGCGGAAAAGATTCAAGCCGAAATGGAGACTTACCCGAGCTTGACTCGTCAGTTCGGAGTTGAGCGGGGCGGGGTGATTGAGGCGAGATTTAAGTCAGAAGCCCGACCGTCAGGGAGGGCATCCCGGCGATCCAGCCCTCGCTGACGCTCGGGCTTCCGACAGCTCAATAATCTCTCTCGTGCACGTCAACTCTTTGAATCGAAAACACGACACGCATTGTCTCTGCGCGGCGATCCACCGAAGCAGGCACGAAAGCCGCATCCTGTCGCAAAGCCCTCTCGAAATCCTGGAGCATGCGCCGGTCGCGTGGCGCTTGCATGACGTTGGCAAGTGACGCCGAGCCATTGGTAAAGACGTCGGCGACAATCATCATATCGTCCTGACCCCTGGCGCTCTCGTGCAGCTCGCGCGGCTCCCAACTCAGCATCGCTAAAGCGCCGCCTGGATTCAGGCTCGGCGATTCAGTGTTATAAGGCGTGCGCAACGCAGCATAACTCTCTGGCGAGATCGGCTTTGTGATGTCGTATATATCGTATTCGGTCACGACAAAATCATTCGGCACAGTTGTAAGCTGCACTTGCTCGAAAGCCAGAGTGGCTTCACGCAACGCAATCATGTGCGGACGCAACGCCGCAAACACGGCGGTAAAAATAATTATCGAGGCGAGGGAACTAAAGGCATAACGCATCGGGCGAGGTTGCAGCCACTTCAACGCCCAATCATTAACTGCGTCCATCGTGGTGGCGTTGCGACGGGCCCGCTGCTCGGCCGCTTTAGCGGCCAGCGCGGTATTAATCGCCGGAATCAAATCCGCCGGCGGCACGGGCATCGAAAGCATCGCCAGATTACTGCGCAGATTTCGTAGTTCACCGACGTGTGCCCGACAGACGGGACACACTTCCAGATGCTGATAGACAGTCAAACGCTCGTCAGCCGTCAGGCCATCATCAACATACAGCGAAAGCGATTGTTGAATGTAGTCACAGCTCATAAAGCATCTCAAATCTCGAATTGCGGATTCCGAATCTACCGAGTCAGCCCTTCAATTTAGCAATCCGAATTTTGCAATTCGCAATTCCAAGCGAATGGCTCGCCAACCCCGCGCCCTGGTTTGAACTCAGCCTGGGAGCGAAGCGCTGCGGTTGTTGCTGGCCACGTTACTAACGCTCCCGTCGGCTGGCTGCCCGGCCCTGCTTCCGACAGTAGTCACGTCGACCCAACTTGGCACCGAGTTTTTGTGACGCCGGGGCAGGCGAACCATTCGCATTACAAAGATCCTTCTAACTGATGCCGCAGCTCCAATCGTCCGCGAGAGATGCGCGACTTCACCGTTCCGATACTTATTTGGAGCGTCCGGCCGATCTCTTCATAACTGAATCCTTCGACGTCGCGTAAAATAACGGCCTCGCGATAGGATTGCCGCAAACCTTGAAGCGCCTCGCGCAATTGCGCTTCTCGCTCATGCGCCAGGGTTTCCTGCTCAGGACTCGGCGAATTGTCGCTCGGCAGCGTTGCGGCGAGAGGTTTATCTCGATGCTCGTCGGTAGCATCAAGCGAAACGGTCACATCGCGCTTTCGCCGCCGCCACCAGCGCCAGCGATTTCGCGCTTGATTGATGGCGATGCGATAGATCCAGGTTTTCAAAGATGAGTCGCCGCGAAACCGAGCAATACTTTGGAAGGCTCGCAGAAAAGTCTCCTGAGTCAGATCGCGTGCCTCTTCGGGGTCGGTCGTCAGCCGGTACAGCAGCGCATAAACATCACCCGAGTGCTCAGCGACCAGTCGCTCATAAGCCAGCGCATCGCCACGCCGCAATTTTTCAAGGAACTGATCTTCCGAAGGGCTGCGCAGATCAATCTCTGCCGCCGAAGCAACAGTCTCAATATTTGCATGCCCGCGGAGGGCGATTTGCTCTCCGTAGCTCATACGGCACTCCCCCGATCGAGAAGTACGCAAAACGACGTGCGACGTTCCTTCCCGCACTGCCGATGACTTAGACAGCCGGTAGCTCCGGTTTGTTCCCGTTTAATGCTGTGGAAAAAGATTCGCACGTCCACTCTTCTTTGATGATCGCGGGCCCGGTGGCGTTGCGGATGTAGTGCTCGCTTGACAACACCGTGTACGGTCGCTAAATTCGCTGTTTCTGCGATCATACACCAAATTGAACGCAGTTCACTGTGCAATCTTGCAAGGGGAACTCGGTTGGCTAAATATAAAAAAAAGCGCGCTCGCGAGCTGAAACACGATCGATTTCGCGACGCCACGATGTTGCTGGCCGACCGGCTGGCTGATCGCGTCGCCGGCCGTCGGACCCAGGTCCTATACGGTTTAATTGCCGTGGTGGTCGTCGCGATTGGCATTTACGCGATTGTCCGCTGGCGGCACAAACACGCCGACGAAGCCCAGGCTGCCATGGGCCGGGCCATCGCCATTAACGATGCCGAAATCGCACCCGCAGCTCCACCGGGATCGAGCGACCCGGTCTTCACCAGCCAGCAGGAGAGGTCGGAACGCGCGATTCAGGAATTCCAAAAGATCGCCGGCAAGTATGGAGATCCCTACCGCACTGAAGCCCAGTACTTTATCGCTACTAATGAGCTGGTGACTGATCGCTTGAAAGCCGAAACTGATTTGCAGAACTTAGCGAACGGAAGCGGCGACATAGCGGTGCTGGCGAAATTTGGTTTGGCCCAGGCAAAAGAATCCGACGGCAATCTCGATCAAGCTGCCGCGCTTTACTCTGAGATCACGAAAATGAACTCTCCCGTGGTGACGCCTGACACTGCTAATCTCAGACTCGCGATTGTGTACAACAAGCAGGGAAAGAAAAAAGAAGCCGCGGACATCCTGTTCAATATGGTCTCAGCGGCACGCAGTGCGAAATACAAAGATGGAAAGCCAATTCCTGAGTCGGGAGCTGCGCGCGCCGCCGCCCAGGAACTTTTGAAAATCGATCCCGCGCGTCAAGCGCAACTGCCGCCTCCGCCCGCTCCTCTTGGACTCTCATTCTGAAACCTCAGAATGGATAATATCGCGCATTCTTTGGTTGGCCTGACTTCAGCCAAAGCAGGCCTAGACCGACTCTCTCCATACGCCACAGCTGTCTGCGTGATTTCCGCAAACGCCGCCGATGCAGATTTCGTTTCTCTGCTCGGCGATCGTTGGACGTTACTCCAGTATCACCGGGGCATGACGCACTCGGTCGTGGGAACGATCGCAATCGGTATTTTGATTCCGGCGCTCGCGTACGCCATTGAGCGGATCGTATCGAGCATTCGCCAACGCGCACCGCGCATCCGCTTTCGCGGTTTGTTGCTTGCTTCGATGGTTGCCGCAGCAACTCATCCCCTGATGGACTGGACGAATAATTATGGCGTGCGGCCGCTATTGCCCTGGAGCGGACGCTGGTTCTATGGCGATCTCGTTTTCATTGTCGATCCTTACATCTGGCTGACACTCGGCGCGCTCGCGTTCCTGATGACGAGCAACAGCAGACGGAAACTCTTCGGCTGGTCCTTTATTGGCTTGATCACAACGCTGGTGGTGGGCGCCGCCAGCCGTCAGAACGGTCCGGAAGCCGGCGCCGTCAGGATCGCGCTCGTTGTCTGGATCATCGGATTACTCTCAATCATCGGCTTGCGATTTTTTGGCGTCCAGCGAAAAGTTGGTCAACGAACCGCTCTAACCGCACTCGCGCTCCTGATGATTTATTGGGTAGCGCTCGGGTTCGTCCATCGCGCCGCCGCCGCATACACACTTTTAATCGCCAACCGCATCGCTGCGCCGCACAACGAACGAGTGATTCGCGCCGCTACCATGCCGAGTCAGGCAAATCCGTTTCGCTGGCAATCAGTCGCTGAAACGGATGCAGCGATCTACAAGTTTGAGGTGTCCGTCGTGAACGACGGCACCGATATCGACAATAGTAGCGTCGCTAGATTTGAAAAGCCGGCAGGCCAGGAGGCGCAGCTGGTCTC
>DASWQK010000640.1:0-3601 GCA_036403735.1 Pyrinomonadaceae bacterium | reverse complement strand
GATTGGCCGCGAGCTCTGCGAACGCACCGGCGCCAAGCTCGTCGACAACCATCTCATTAACAATCCCGTTTTTACGGTCGTCAATGCCGACGGCGTGGCCCCTTTGCCGGCCGGAGTATGGGACAGAGTGAGCGAAGTGAGGGCTACGGTTTACAAAGCGATCCGCGAACTCTCACCGCCCGGAATGGGATTCGTTTTTACCATGGAGCTACGCGAAAGCAATCCGGAAGACCACAAAGCCTTTCGGGATCTCGAACGACTAGCCGCCGCGCGTCAGTGTCGCTTCATTCCGATTCGAATGATTTGCGGAGTGGAAGAACTCTGCCGGCGCGTGGCAGACCCGGCGCGCGCGGCCATGCTCAAAGACATTAGCCCTGAGCGTGCCAGAAAGAAACTTGCTGAGGATGCGGTGCTCAATCTGCCACACGAGAATCAGCGCACGCTCGATGTAACGAAGAGGACCGCCAGCGGCAGCGTCGACGCTATTCTCGATGAAGTAAGCTCGATCAAACTACTCTTCTCGAGACGATTCATGACCTCCGGAGGAAGTAGTGTCGGAAACGGCTAATAAAAAGATCGTGCGGCCTTAGGTCGATGCGTTCAATCGCGGATGGGCCGCGAACTTTGCGGAACTTGGACGATATCGCGGACGTTTGGCCAGTAGATTCAGTTCTTAACCTTGAATAGCCGGTCCAACTAATGTCAATAACTCGCCGCACCTTTCTCAAGCAAAGCACGATCGCAGTCGCCGGAGTTTCGCTGGCGCGCTTACCGATCATCACTGCGACCGTCGCTCCGAAGAAGATCATTATCATCGGCGCGGGCATGGCTGGACTCAGCGCGGGGTACGAACTCTCCCAGGCAGGTCACGACGTGACCATTCTCGAAGCGCGCACGGGTCCGGGCGGTCGCGTGCAAACTCTGCGCGAACCTTTCTCAGACGGCCTGTATGCCGAAGCCGGCGCGGCACGCATTCCCGACAATCACGATCTGACTCTCAAGTACGTGAAGTTATTCGACCTGCCACTTGAGCCCATGTACCCATCGCAGCTCTCCGCTCTGAGAGTTGACCGGGGCTCAAAACAAGAAGTGTCGATCGATGGCTTCACTGATGGACTCGCCCAATTCTTTGGATCTGAATTTCGCGGTCCCACTCGCTTTACCAAAATCAAAGGCGGAAATGACAACTTGCCTAAAGCCTTTGCTCGTCGCCTGGGTGAAAAGATTCGTTACGGCTCACCGGTCGTCAAGATCGATCAGGACGAGAGATTTGCGCGAGTTGTTTTCATGGACAAAGGCGCGCGTCAAACCATAAGCGCCGATCGAGTTCTCTGTGCGGTGCCGTTTTCACTCCTGCGTAACATCGAGATGCCCGCGAGTTTTCCCGAAAGCAGGCGCGACATTATCAAAAACCTTCACTACGATTCAGTCTCGCGGGTTTACCTGCAAACGAAAAAACGATCGTGGGAAGACAAGGGGCTGAATGGTTTCGCGATTACCAGCGACGCGGTTGAAATTTGGCAACCCACCTGGAGCCAGCCGGGACCGCGGGGAATCATCATGACTTACAATCGTCCGGGTCAGGCTGAGCTAATCGCGGCCATGAAGGACAGCGATCGGATCAGTTCCACGCTCAACCAACTGGATCCAATGTTCCCGGGTCTGCGCGATAATTTCGAACGAGGGGCAACCAAGATTTGGCTGGAAGATGAGTGGTCGCGCGGCGCCTGGGCCTTCATCGGCGTGCGAGATTTCATTGCGGCCTCATCGTCAGTGGAACGGATACATTTCGCGGGCGAACACCTGTCGCCATTCTTTTCCTGGATGCAGGGCGCGCTTGATTCGAGCGCGCGCGCAGTCAAACAAATCAACGACGCGGTGTAACCACTCAAGACAGGATTTACAGGATTATCAAGATTCGGAATAACATTCGTGTCTCGCGCGGATTGTCTTCTTTCTCAAAACGGAATCATAATCGGTTCATCTTGTTAATCATGTCCGAAGGAGAATATGAGAGATGCCAGCAGAAGTAGGAAAACCCTTTCCCAGCTTTAGTTTACAGAATCAGGACGGCCAGACAGTCACACTCGATGATTTCAAAGGCAAGTGGCTGGTGCTTTACGTCTATCCAAAAGATGACACGCCCGGCTGCACAATTCAGGGCAAGTCGTTCACCGCGACGAAACAGGAATTCGACGACGCGAACATCGCCGTCGTCGGCGTCAGCGCGGACGACGTCGAATCACATAAGAATTTCTGCAACAAGTTTTCATTTACGATCGATCTGCTGGCTGATCCGAATCACGATTTATTAGGAGCAGCGGGCGTGGGCCAGAGTGACTACAAAGGGACTATGTATTGGAACCGCACGTCGTTCGTGATCGATCCGGAAGGCACGTTGCGAAAAGTTTACGAGAAGGTAAATCCTGAAGGACACGAGCGCGTGCTCCTGGACGACATCAAGGCGATGCAGTCCTAAGCTACGGAACCGCTTGCGCCAGCAAGCGGGTCGTCGACGCAACTTACACAAATGCCCTCACAGGACCGGTAGCTAGAACAACCCGCTTGCTGGCGCAAGCGGTTCCGCACCAAACTGCCTTCAACTAACTGTTTTGATTGAGAGGGCTAGCCCCCGATGAAACTCATCGAGCGCGAGGGTGCGACAAAGGCTGGGTCATTAATAAAGTGGCGTGGCTCTTTCTTCATTACCACTGTGCGGATGAATTCGATGATTTCTGCGCGTGAGGCTCCGTCGCGAACCACGTCGCGCAGCGAATATTCCACCGTCGAGAAGAGACAGGTGCGAATCTGGCCGTCCGCAGTCAATCGAATGCGCGAGCAGGCGCCACAGAAGGCTTCGGTCACCGGCGCGATGATGCCAATCTCACCCGGAGCGCCGTCGACGAAACGATAACGCGACGAAGTTTCCGAGCCGCGCTGCACGTCAAGCGCTACGAGGGGAAACCGCTCGCTAATCGAAGCGCGAATCTCTCTCCCGGAAACCACATCCTCGCGCGACCAGTCGTGGCCGGAATCAAGCGGCATGAATTCGATGAAGCGCATCTTTACATCATGCTCGCGCGCAAAGGCGGCAAAGTCTGCTACTTCATCTTCATTGTGACCACGCACAATGACCGCGTTAATCTTGATCGGTTGCAGTCCGGCTTCCTTCGCCGCGGCGATTCCCGCTAGCACCCGATCCAAAACATCGACGCCGGTCATCTGCTTGAAAACATCGCGCTTCAAACTGTCGAGACTAATCGTAATGCGATCGAGTCCCGCCGCTTTCAAACCCTGTGCGCGATCTGGAAGAAAATATCCGTTCGTGGTCAGTGCGAGATCCTGAAGACCTTTTGATTTAAGTTTCGCCAGCTTACCAATGATGACCTCGATGTCCTGGCGCATCATCGGCTCGCCACCCGTTAGACGAATCTTCTCGATGCCAAGCTCAACGAAGATGTCGCAGACGTATTCGATCTCTTCATACGAAAGCATCTGCTCTTTTGGCGCGATGGGCGGCTCGCCGTGCGGCAGGCAATAGAAGCAGCGAAAATTACAGCGGTCAGTCAGCGACACCCGCAGATCGCGAATGGGACGATTG
>DASWQK010000639.1:0-4566 GCA_036403735.1 Pyrinomonadaceae bacterium | reverse complement strand
GACCTGTCTTTTTATCGACAACGGACTGTTGCGCGACGGCGAATTCGAATCAACGCTGACATTACTGAAGCAGACGCTGAAGCTGAATGTGCGCGGCGTTAATGCAAGTGAGAAGTTCCTGAACGCCCTGAGTGGGGTTGTCGATCCGGAAACAAAACGCAAGATCATCGGCCGCACCTTCATCGAGGTTTTTGAAGAGGAAGCAAAACAACTTGGCGACGCGCGGTTTCTGGTGCAGGGAACTCTCTATCCGGATGTGATCGAATCGGTTTCGGTGCGCGGGCCATCAGTGACAATCAAGAGTCATCACAACGTCGGCGGTCTGCCGGAAAAAATGAATCTCAAACTGATCGAGCCGTTGCGCGAACTGTTCAAAGATGAAGTCCGCGTAATTGGTCGCGAACTCGATGTCCCTAACGAGATTCTCAGTCGCCATCCTTTTCCCGGCCCCGGCCTGGCAGTGCGAATAATCGGCGACATCACTGACGAGCGGCTGGCAATTCTGCGGGCCGCAGATCGAATCTTCGATGAGGAGCTTCGGCGGGCGGAGTTATACAACTCCGTCTGGCAGGCTTTCGCAGTCTTGCTTCCTGTTTCTACCGTAGGCGTGATGGGCGACGAGCGCACGTATGACCGCGTGATCGCCATTCGCGCCGTGACCAGCGTCGACGGCATGACAGCCGACTGGGCGCGCCTGCCGCACGATCTGCTGGCACGCGTCTCCGGCCGCATCGTTTCGGAAGTGAAAGGCGTGAACCGCGTCGTCTACGATATCAGCTCAAAACCACCGAGTACGATTGAATGGGAATAGGCCACGGCTTTTCTTCTCGCAAAAAAACCACGTCAACATCTTGTTAAGTTGATCACCGCGTGCCACGTGATATAGTGTGGCACTCGACAGACACGATTTTTCCCCGCGCTGTTTTTTCATTATGGACAAGGGCTTCGTTCATCTTCATCTACATACGGATTACAGTCTTCTCGACGGCGCAATTCAAATAAAACCTCTCGCCGAGCGCACCGAGCAACTCGGCATGAACGCGTGTGCTGTAACTGATCACGGCAACATGTATGGCGCCATCACGTTCTACAACACGATGAAGGCGCGTGGGATCAAACCCATCATCGGGTGCGAAACCTATCTTGCCGCGCACGGCCGCGGCGATCGTTCGGCGCGAAACATCGGCGGCGAGAAAGCAAATTTTCATCTGATTCTGCTGGCGAAGGATTACGAAGGATATCGCAACCTTTCGCGGCTGACTTCGAAGGCATTCACGGAAGGCTTCTATTACAAACCGCGCATCGACAAAGAACTGCTGGCCCAGCACAGCAAAGGTTTGATCGCTTTGTCCGCGTGCATGTCCGGAGTTCCCTCGGCGATGCTTGCCAAGCAATGTCCGGATGATGCGGCCAAGGCCGCGCTCGAGTTCCAGGAGATCATGGGCAAGGGGAATTACTTCCTCGAGATTCAGGAGCATGGCCTTGAACCACAAGCGCGCATTCGAAAGCCGCTGGTGGAACTGTCGAAGCGAACGGGTATTCCGTTGGTGGCGACCAACGATGCGCATTATCTAAAGCCGGAGGACGCCCGTGCGCATGATTTGCTGCTCTGCATTGGCTCAGGCAAAACAGTCAACGATCAGAATCGGCTGCGCTATGGCACGCCTAATTTTTATGTGCGCTCGCCCGAAGAGATGTGGGACATCTTTGGGGCCGAGCTGCCTGACGCGTTGCAACGCACAGTCGAGATCGCCGAGCGCTGCGAATTGAAATTGCCAGAGGGCATTAACTACCTGCCGAATTATCCGATCCCTGAATCGGAAGCCGGGTTGTCGGCGAACGAGTACTTCGAGAAGGTGGTGCGCGGCGGTTATCAGACGCGGAAACAGACGGTTTGGGACCTCGAGTTCAGCCGCGGCGAGATGACGCACACGTTCTCAGAGTACGAGCAGCGGCTCTGGCACGAGATTGAAGTCATCAAGCGCATGGGATACGCGGGTTACTTTCTCATCGTCTGGGACTTTGTGAAGTACGCGAAAGAACATGGCATTCCGGTGGGACCAGGTCGCGGATCGTCGGCCGGCTCGCTGGTGGCATTTTGTCTCGGAATCACCGATATCGATCCTTTGAAGTACAACCTCTTCTTCGAGCGCTTTCTGAATCCCGAACGCGTCTCGATGCCGGACATCGACATTGATTTCTGCGTGCGCGGCCGGGCAGAAGTAATCAACCACGTCGCGAAACTTTATGGACGAGATTCTGTCTGCCAAATCGTGACGTTTGGAACACTCGCGTCGCGCGCTGCGATTAAGGACGTGGGACGCGCTCTCGACATGCCTTACTCAGAAGTCGATCGGATATCCAAGATGATCCCGCCGCCGGTGCGCGGACGGAACGTCAGCATCGAGCAGGCAATTCAACAAGTACCTGAACTCAAAAAGACCATGGAGGAAAACGATCAGGTCCGCGACTTGATCGACCTGGCGCGACGCCTGGAAGGCTGCGCACGTCACGTCTCGGTCCACGCGGCCGGCGTCGTGATCACGCCCGAGCCCCTCCAGGAGTTAATTCCGATCGCCGTTTCCGCGAAGGACGAAGTCACCACGCAATACGAAATGAGCGACCTGGAGAAGGTCGGCGTGCTTAAGATGGACTTCCTTGCGCTTAATACGCTTACCATTATAAGCGACTGCTTAAAGAGCATAAAGCGCATGCTTAACGAAGAAATCGTGTGGGCAAAGATTCTGCTTAACGATGAGAAGACTATGCAACTGTTTAGCGAAGGCCGGACGGATGCTATCTTTCAGTTCGAATCGTCGGGCATGCAGGAGATTTGCCGTAAGCTAAAACCAAAGGGTATTGAGGATCTCTCAGCGCTTAACGCCTTGTATCGGCCCGGACCCATCGATGGCGGAATGGTCGATGATTTCATCCTCCGGCATCACGGAAAGAAAAGCGTCCGCTACATCGTGCCTGAGATGAAGGAGATTCTCGACAGCACCAACGGCGTAATTGTCTATCAGGAACAGGCAATGCAACTGTCGCAGAAGCTCGCCGGGTACACGATGGCGGAAGCCGACAGCCTGCGCAAAGCGATGGGTAAGAAGAACCGCGAGGAGATGGCCCGGCAGGAGCAGAAGTTTATTCTGGGTGCGGTCGCGCGGGGCATCAAGCAGGACAAAGCCCAGCAGATATTCTCGCTGATGGCCCAGTTCGCGGATTACGGATTCCCAAAAGCGCACAGCGTTGCTTACGCTTATCTGGCTTTTCAGACAGGCTATTTAAAGGCGCATTACCCCGAGCATTTCTATGCGGCGGTGCTGTCGAACGAAGTCGATGATACGGCCAAAGTTTTTCGCTACACCAAAGAGATGCGAGGGCAGGGAATTGCATTGCTGCCGCCGGACGTTAACGAGAGCGAAGTAGGATTCACGGCCCTCAAGGGAGCAATCCGTTATGGGCTGGCAGCGATTAAGGGAATCGGACTTGCCAGCGTCAATGCCGTCATGAGAGCGCGAGCGCAGGGTCCCTTCAAATCTCTGTTTGATTTCACCGATCGGCTGGAAGACGGCGCAATCAACAAACGAGTTTTGGAAGGACTGGTTTGCAGCGGCGCCTTTGACTCTGTCAAACCGCCAGACGTAGAAACCAACGAATGGCGCGCACGACTTTGCGCGGTGATTGATTCGGCGCTGGCGCGGTCGGCCAGAGCTCGCCGCACGCGGGCGCTGGGACAGGACGATCTCTTCGGTGGCCAGGAAGTGGGTGCGACAGATCAAGTACCGTTACCAAATGCGACTGCCTGGACGGCGATAGAAATGCTGGCGGCTGAAAAAAAGGCACTTGGCTTTTACATCACGGGCCATCCGCTCGACGCTTTCTCAGAGACGGTCTCCCAGCTGGGCGCGACGACTTCGGTAGAGTTGGCCCAGCGTGAGAGTGGCGATCGCGCCGTAGTTGCCGGTCTGGTCCGTGACCTGCAGCTAAAGACCACCAAGAAAGGCGATCGCTTCGCGATCTTTCGTTTGGAAGATCAGGCCGGCGCGGTCAAATGCGTTCTTTGGCCGGAGCCATTCCGGCGTAATAGTTCTTTGATTGCCGAAGAGGCGACGATTCTCGTCGCCGGCCGGGCAGAGATTAGCGATGAAGGCGCCATCACGCTGATCGCCGACCGAGTCAACGCCTTGACCGAAGCGGTGCAGCAGAAAGCCAGAGAGTTAGTGATTAAGATTCAGGGATCGCAAATCAACGGCGGCGCGCGATGCGAAGAAGTCAAAGCTATCCTGGAACGGTCTGATGGTGATTGTGATGTCTTTCTCGATATCATACTTGACGATATGACAGTGCGGGTTCGGGCGCATCCATCTTTGAAGGTCCAGGGGAGCGTCGAAATCGAATCTGCTTTGCGAAGCCTGGATTGCGAAGTAATCTGGGAGGGCTTCGCGCCACGGGCGCCCGCTGCACATTCGTCATAAACCGAAATGGCCAAAGAAAAGAATCAAGGCAAAGAGAAAGATCAAACGGATACCCGCACCGCTTTTGAGCGCGTGCAGCTTGCCCGTCATC
>DASWQK010000638.1:0-5509 GCA_036403735.1 Pyrinomonadaceae bacterium | reverse complement strand
TTCGATCCGGCACAACTTCAACCAGGGGATTCGCGACGTGTTCCTGTTTGAAACCGGACGAGTATTCGCGGCTTCGAGCAAAGGAGAACTCCCGCTCGAACGCGAAGCGATAGCTCTGGTCGCAACCGGCGGAGCGATGGAGGCGGGCCGCGCGCAGCCAGTGCGAGAGTTGGATTTCTTCGATCTGAAAGGCGCGGCGGAGGCTGTAGTCGATGCGATGAATTTGTCAGAGCTCAGATATGAAGCCGGTGACGTAAAGCATCTGCGTCCGGGTCAGTCAGCAAAGATCTTCAGCGATTCAATTCAGGTCGGAACGATCGGGCGGTTGTCGGAGACAATTGCCGGCAAATACAAATTCCGACAGCCGGTTTTGGTCGCAGAATTGGATCTGACGGCGCTGCTCGAGACGGCTGAGCGTCCGGTGTTGTACACGCCTTTGCCGCGCTTTCCCTCAATTGTTCGTGACGTTTCGTTGCTCGTCGATCGAAAGGTGTCAGTCGCTGATTTGATGGGCGCGGTGCGGAACCTGGAGACGGCTTACTTCGTTGCCGTCACTTTTGTTGGTACCTATGAAGGTGAGGGGATTGCCGACGATAAAAGATCAGTGACCCTGCGATTTGAATATCGCGCCGACGATCGAACTCTGAGGGATGAAGACGTCGATCAGGTTCATTGGCCGCTGGTGCAGTCTCTGCAGAAAAACTTCAGCGCAGAGATTAGATAGTTTTCACCGTTTAGAAGCGGGCTACCGCCCGCTTGGTCGGGCAGTAGCCCGCTTCTAAACGATCATGACTCTGGTTTTTCTATTGCGCTCTCGCGCATACAATCGCATAATCAGCGCGCTTCATTTTTTTAACTTCGGAGTAACGCATGGCGGCAACCAACGGACTCGAAAAATTCTCGCACCTCGAAGACAAGATCTATCGCACGATAGAAGTGACTAAGGCTCTGCGTCAGGAGAAAGACGATCTCGAACGGCAATTGGCCTCAGCCCGAAATGTTGCCGGCGACAAGCAAGACCTGGCTGGGCAGATTGAGCATCTGATGGCTGAACGCGAAGCGATCAGGTCGAAAGTGCAAGCCATGCTCGATGCGGTCGCGGCTGCCGACACGGAAGTCCTGGAGGCGATACAGCAATGAACGGAGATGCAATCGGCTTCGACCGAGATTGGGAAGCCTCGCCAACAATCAAAGTTGAGATTTACGATCAGGCTTATACCGTCCGGTCCGATGGCGATCCGGAATATCTCAAGCAACTCGCCGAGTACGTCGATCAACGCATGCGCGAGATTTCATCGGGAACGCTCACTGTCGATTCGCGCAAAGTTGCGATTCTGGCCGCCCTTTATATTGCCGATGAACTTCACCAATTGCGGAAGTCTCACGAACAGGCGGACGAACAACTCGCCACGCGCAGCGTCGAATGCTCAGAGATGCTCGACCGTTTGCTGAAGACGCCGCGGAATGTGGCCGCGCAGACTTCATAGGCTACTCGCAGTCTGAAGAATCTTAGCCACAAAAAGGCACAAAAGGCACAAAAGGGGATTAGAGGCACGCAAAGTGTGCCTTCCCCTTTTGTGGCTGAACTCTTGGGTAAATCTCTCGCTGACGAGCACTATTACTTTGTGTTACTATCCCCGCGGCGGAGGGAAGCATTCTGCCGGGTTCGTCACCGATTACGATGATTGAGCCAACGTCGTTAATAAGGGAGGCCGACATCGCGAGCTAGTGTTTTCCTTCATCGTTAAGGAGAGCCGATGGGTTGCGGTGAAAAAAAGGCCACCCACCTGATCACTCAGGTTCAATTACGACTTCGGAACGGCCGGGCGGTTTTCCCTCAGCCATTAAAAGCCGTAAATTGTGAATCCTGTCAGAACCGCCTGCGGTAGGGGGGCGGTTTCGTTTTGTAAATTGGCAGATCGAGATGCCTCAGTTCAACCGTCCGCTACCGCAGACGGTTCTGACTTTGCACCCTATGAAGATTCTTCTAATTGGCGATGTCGTAGGTAAACCAGGCCGGGCGGCGCTGCTCGATCGTTTGCAGGACTTGAAAGAGCAGCATGCGATCGATTTCACGGTCATGAACGCCGAGAATGTGGCCGGCGGATTTTCGATTACCGCGGCGATAGCAGATTTGCTTTTCTCGTCCGGAATCGACGTGATGACTTCCGGCAATCACATTTTCGATAAGCACGAAGTCATTGAATACATTCAGAAACAGCCGCGTTTGCTAAGGCCGGCAAATTATCCGCCACAAACTCCCGGCAACACCATGTGGACCGGAAAAGTAAACGGCGTCGGGGTTGCAGTTTTCAATTTATTGGGTCGAATCTTCATGCAGCCTGCCGACGATCCATTTCGGGTCGCGAATGAATTGCTATCTTTGCTCGCCGATGAGGTCAAGGTCCGCATCGTTGATATGCATGCCGAAGCCACATCCGAAAAAGCTGCGATGGGTTGGCATCTCGACGGCCGAGTATCCGCCGTATACGGCACGCATACGCACGTGCAAACCGCCGACGAGCGCATCCTTCACGAAGGCACTGCGTATATTACGGACCTGGGAATGACCGGCAGTTACGGCGGCGTGATTGGCATGAAGAAAGGCGACATCATCAATCGCTTTATGTCACCGATTCATCGCAAACCGGATCACTCAAAAAGCGAAGTCCGCATTTGTGGAGCAGTTGTCGATGTAGATGAAGAGACCGGGCGGGCGCGAACGATCGAGCGGATCAATCTATCGCACACCAGTTAAGTGGGCAGTAAGCGGTGGGCAGTGAGCAGATTTCAACGATAAACCTAAGTGAGTGAAGACATCAGGCCGTTAAGCAAACGACCCACTTCGCCAGCACGATTCATCACCTCATCCAGTTTCGTCTGAGCAATATACCTTAATCTCCGAGCAATCGGCGCCTGAGTTTCAACTTCTCGGAGCGAACCATAAGCAATCGACAGATGACGTAGAAAGTCCGCAGTTGTGCGTCCTCCTTGACCTTCAGCATATTCGACGGGATTGAAACAGCGGCTCTCCTAATCTGGCTTGTTAATGCGTAAATCTCTTCGCGGGGAAAATCTTTGGTTGCGTTGTAAACGTCTTCAACCAAGTCCATCGCTCTTTGCCATGCAATCAACTTTTGATAGTTTTTTACTTTCATAGCAGTCTTCTTTGGGTAAGATTAAAGTTACTGCTGCCCACTGCTCACAGCCCACTGCGCACTGGTCACAGCGGTGGTTCATCTTCCGGCACCGGTTCACCAACATTCTCCGATTCCGACGGTGCAGACAGCAGCAGCTCAGCAAATCCTGGCGGGAAAGTGCGGACCCGACCGGTTGAATCAGTCACGACATGGCCGGTTTCACCTTCAGCAATTACCACGCCGTCTGATTCACGAACAATCTCGTATCCAAAGCGCAGCGAGCGACGGCGCAGCTCAGTGATGTGAGTTCTCACGATTAGTACGTCGTCGTAATAAGCGGGGGCCTTATAACGGCAATAGCTTTCAGCCACGACCAGGAACGCGTTTTCATTTTCTTCCATGTCGCGGTATGAGAAACCGCGCGCACGACAGAATTCGGTGCGGCCAATCTCAAACCAGACCAGATAATTGGCGTGATAGACCACACCCATCTTGTCGGTTTCGGCATAGCGCACACGCAAGAGCGCCTCCTGCCATTCGTTAGCGTCTGCCAATTCTTCCGGACTTGCCAAGTGTGATCGCTCCTATCAGCGTCGGGACATAACCGGCCACTGAAATCGTCGTTTGAATTGCTAATCGTTTTAGCGGACTATAAGAGCGAAATATGAGGAAGTCAAAGCAAATTCAGGGGGCGAAGCGGCCGGTACGCAGACATCTTGCCTGCATAAGCGCTATTTCACTTTTCGTTATGGCGCTCGCGCTGGCGCCGTCGCAACTCGCGGTTTCTCACATCGGGCAACAGACGGCGGCAACCAATGCCGCGGCGCGCAATGCCGCGCTGGTTGCTGCGACCCAGGAAGTGCTGAAAGAAACGAGCGACCTGCGTCAACTTTCGATTGTGCGGGCCGTGCAAAGCTCGACTCAATCACGCACCGAGATCGAACGCGCGGTTGTCAAAAATCTTGATGAAGATATTACTCCGGCGGACATGCACGCGGCTGAGGTCACGCTCAAGAAACTCGGGCTGGCGCCGCAGGATTTT
Organism: Pyrinomonadaceae bacterium; assembly: GCA_036403735.1. Classification (GTDB taxonomy): domain Bacteria; phylum Acidobacteriota; class Blastocatellia; order Pyrinomonadales; family Pyrinomonadaceae; genus UBA11740. Next base: position 1,327 of record DASWQK010000638.1, on the reverse strand, counting down.
CAATACCGCGCACTGATGACTCGATTGCTGACGGAGCAGGTCGCCGGTTATTACGAGCCAAAGACGCGGCAGTTTCATCTCGCCGATTGGATCGACATCGATGGGCAGAAGCCAATCATGGCGCATGAGCTGACGCACGCACTCCAGGATCAGCATTTCGATTTGCGCCGATTCGAACATTGGCCCAAAGGTGATTCGGACGCCGAACTCGCCGCGCACGCGCTGATCGAAGGCGACGCAACCCTGGCGATGGTGCTTTATGTCTCGAGCAATCCCATGCGCGCGCTCACGTTCTTCAAGTCCCTGGGCGCGAAGGGCGTTGATACTAAAGAGTTGGACCAGGCGCCGCGCGTGCTGCGCGAGTCTCTGTTGTTTCCCTATCAGGAGGGATTGAATTGGACGCGCGAGTTGCACAAGCAAGGCGGCTGGGCGGAAGTTTCGAAGGCGTTTCAGACGTTGCCGCAATCGACTGAGCAGGTCCTGCATCCGGAAAAGTATTTCGCGCGCGAAGCGCCGGTGAAAGTCACGCTGCCGGATATTACGACTCTGCTGAATAACGGCAGCGCAAAGACAAGTGGGCGGTGGGCAGTGAGCAGTGGGCAGGACATATCACGCAGGCCGCATCGCTCGTCGCCGATTGTCACAAGTAGTTCGCTGACCACTGCCCACAGCACAGTGCCCACTGTGACCTGGAAGCGCCTCGCTTACGACGTCAACGGTGAATGGGGCACTTACCTGCTCCTCGATCAGTTTTTGAAATCACCAACTGAATCACACCGCGCCGCCGCCGGATGGGCGGGCGATCGCTATGCAGTTTACGAGAGTTCGACCGGACAGGTGGTTTACGTTTGGGTCACTGAGTGGGACACAGAGAATGATGCGCGTGAGTTTTTTGAGGCCTACGGCAAACGGACGGAATTGCGCTACCTACAAGCTCAATCTGGGAACACGGGTGCTAACACAGAGTCTAAGAGTCAGACGGTGATGACGTGGGAGACTGGCGATGGTTTGGCAGTCATCAAACTCAGCAACTCCCGAGTCGTGATTGTTGAGGGGCTTCCGCAGCGGATTAATTCAAACCAACTGCTCAAACTAATATCTTGACGTATAGCTTCCAATTTCAGAGTCTTCAGTAGCATGCTGGAATTCATTGGAGCCGAGCTCATGTCTTCAAACACAAAGAACATCTACGAAGAGCACATCAAGCTATTGCCGCGTGAGCAGCAGATCCAGCTTCTGAATCTTCTCAGGGGTGAACTGGAGAGTGGTGAAGGTAATGGAAAGCGCCACAGTATCCTTGAACTTCATGGGTTAGGGAAAGAAATTT
>DASWQK010000637.1:0-3714 GCA_036403735.1 Pyrinomonadaceae bacterium | reverse complement strand
GAGCGCGGCATCGACGAGTTGACTCCAATTTGGAATCTGATGGACCTAACGCCGCAAGGCCGGGGCGAGTTTTATGCATCGCTCGATTACGGGATGAAGGTGCAAGCCGTGCGGCGGTAGTTAAGCTTATCGCTAGTTTATTTCCGCTTGCGCCAGCATCTTGTTCAATGCCTTTCGATCAAGCAGCCGGCCGTTCGATATCACCGCGTTGATTTTTTGCGTGTTGCGAATATCTGCGAGCGGGTCGGCATCAAGCAGCACCAGGTCAGCAATCTTTCCCGGCTCAATGGTGCCCAGCATTTTGTCCAAACCAAGAAACTTCGCGGGATTGAGAGTGGCCGCTCGCAAGCTTTCGGACGGAGTCAATCCGGCGATGACCATCAGCGCCAGTTCGTCATGCAGGCTGAAACCAGGAAAGCAGAATGGATTGCCGGTGTCCGTTCCCGCCAAGAGTGGCACGCCTGCGCGCTCCATCGCACCCACAATTTCAACCTCTTTCTTAAAGACCTTTTTGGCGTAATCGTTGTCATTTCGATTAGCGATGCGCTGGCCCCAGCGCTCACGTATCGGGCGCGGTACATACTTGAGCCGCGGGTCATTTCTGAAGCTCTGATCGCCGAGATAGGCATTGCTGCGCAGAACCGTCAGCGTCGGACATTGCCAGGTCTGGTTCTTCACAAAGCGCGCGAATAAGTCTTTGGCTTTTCGGTCACTGAAAGTGTCCAGCAGCGCGACGCCTTCCGCTCGAAAGCGTGCGCCCGGAGCTTTGGCCTTAACGATTTCATTTCTCAATTCCGTTTCGTTATAGGAACACCCGAGCAGGACACCGGTCAGATGCTCGATACTCTTCTGACCGGCATCAGACGCTTCCGCGGCAGACACGGCGAACGGGACGTGGCCGACAAACGAGATGCCTTGCCGTTTGGATTCGTCAGCGATGCCGAAGTACGCGTCACGCGGCAGCAGCGAATAGACTTTCACAAAGTCCGCGCCCCACTGCTTAACTTCTCTCACCGCCTTTCGCCCTTGCTCTTCATTGCCCACGGCGATTGAGTGAGGCCACACCGGTTGCGGCCCATCGATGATGGGACTTGCGACGATCATTCGCGGCCCGGTCAATGAGCCTTTAGCGATTTCGTCGCGCCATCGCAAAAGGTCAGAGTTGCCGAACATCTCTCGGACGCCGGTTACGCCATTGGCCGTATAGAGCCTCAGCGAGTCGCGGCTGAACCCGTGCACGTGCATGTCCCAGAGACCGGGAATTAAGAACTTGCCCGAGGCATCCACGACGGTCGCGCCCGGCGGCGCGGTTATCTCGCCGGCCTTGCCAATTTCAGAGATGCGATCGCCGCGAATAACCACGGTCATATCCGGCTTCGACGGCCCGCCGGCCACATCGATGATCGTGACATGAGCCAACACCAGAGGCGCCGTCTGACTAACGCCGTTTGATTGAGCTAGTAACAGAGCAGGCAAGAGCAGAAATAAGGCAATCCGAGTTTTCATGGTGATCAAGAATCGGAGTTTATCTTTAAGGTGCGCCAACAAACAAGAATTTCGCTGACCTCATATTCCAAGGCTAACCAACTTCACTCGTGGTGAATTATTCTTTCGCATTCACTATCAACTGAATCGTTAGGCTTTTGTGTCGTCTATATGTTGGATATCGCGTAAGGATGCGTTGAAGGGGAGGAGATGAACCATGGTTACGGTAGCATTGTATGTGCGGCTGGAGGCGAAGCCCGGCAAAGAAGCGGAGGTTGAGAGTTTCCTTAACAGCGGACTGGCGTTGGTTCAGGAAGAGCCTGAGACGACTGCCTGGTTTGCCATCCGCATGGGACCGTCAACGTTCGGCATCTTTGACGCGTTTCCGAGCGAGTCAGGACGCCAGGCGCATCTGGACGGGAAAGTGGCGGCAGCACTGATGGAGAAAGCGTCTGATCTTCTCGCCCAACCACCCGACATCAAGAAGGTGGATGTGCTGGCAGCGAAGCTTCCGGGCTGAGAGTTAGTCTTTTCCTGATCCATGGTTGGCGAGGGAATCCCAGCATGACGTCCGGTGTATCAGGCGCGAAGCGCCGCGATTGAATAGCCCCGACCGTCAGGTCGGAGTTAACAACCATCAATAACTACAAGGCCCGAAGGACCGACATTAATTAATGCCGGCCCTTTGGGCCTGCAACCGCTCATCACCCCGCCTCGCCTAACTTCGCGTTCCATTTCGAAATGTCGACACCTTTCACCAGCAACCAGATCGCCAGCAACAGCCCGCCGGGAATCATCAACATCAGCAGCACGTCTGAAGCGTAACGCGGCGCGAGAATCAGCAGGAAGTTTCGCACCACGAATCCGAGGCCGCCCACCGCCATCAGCACGCCGAGAAACTTTGGCAGATAGCCGGAACGAAAGATCAGGCAGGCGCGGATAATCCAGCTCATGCCGTAGTAAGCAGTGAATATCATGCCCGCATATCCATAGAACTTAAGCGACAGCAGGGCGAGGGAATTGAGTTGATCTGGCGAAAAGGTTTTCAAGTAGCCGGCGCCTCCGATGATAAGTGGCGGGGCAAAATAAAATAGCTCCGCGAAGGCGAAAAGAGCGGTGCCGACCAGCCCGATGAATGCCGCCAACAAAGAGAGTTCTCTGCTCACGGGTTTGAGCAACGCGTACATGATCAGCACCAAAGTGATGTCGCACAGGGACTCGATCATGAAGGCCGCGAAGCCCAGGCGGTACAGAAACTGGAAGTTCGTGATGTTCGCAGCCGTGGCCGCCGCATCGCCTGACACGATCATTTTCGACGGCACGTAGGCTTCACCAAATCCGCCCGCAACGATCGAGACCAGAAATAGTACTCCAGCAATCCTCGCGTATCTCTGCACGTTCATAAGTGATTCCTCCAAGGGGATATCTATTAAAGACGATGGAGCAGAAGAAATGTTCAAGGAAGATTGGAAGAGAATTTGATGTTCTATTTCGCTAGGGCCGGCGGCAGACTGTTCTGAGCATGGCTTCGCCGGCGGTCCCGGGGGCGACGTCTTGCCAGGTGTCTTCGCCACGATCGTTCGTTTCTAAAACCGCACCGGCTTTGTCATATTCAATTACTGTCTTGACTCGCAGTTGGCTCGCCCTGCATTTCAACTCGTACAGCACGAGTGCGAAATCCCCGCCGGTGTTCTTGTGTTCTTCCTTTATCCAGGTCTTGAGTACGCCGGATTTCGTATCGCAGTTTGTCTTGTGCGGGTTGTACCAGAAATGCTTGCTGGCTGATTCGCCCATCGAGAACCAGTTATCACTCAGGTTGGATGGGCCTATCATGTCTCGACGGTTTTTGTAGTAAACCCCGCACGGCGAATACAAGGGTTTGTCTTGATTCGACGCCGGTTTCGGAACGGACTTTTTGCTGGGAGGTGTGGTTTTGCCCTCGTTTACTTTGCCGCCTAACGCTTGATTATTTGCGTCCTGGCCGAATGCTGCCGTGCACGCCAGGAGGAGAGCCGGGACGAGGATTAGTTTACGCATCGAGCGCCTTATATCACCGATTTGAGAAGAGTTCCAATGAACCATTGATTGATGTCGTTAGCACATGATATGTCCGATCTAATTAGCAGATGAAGTGTCCGATCTGAGCGGGTGGGTGAAACTGCATGACAGGATGCAGTAATGAAGCAGATGACCCCAGCCGCAGTGGAGCGGGCAATGAGACTACAGGAC
>DASWQK010000636.1:0-6876 GCA_036403735.1 Pyrinomonadaceae bacterium | reverse complement strand
GGCGCTGGCAACGCCGCGTCTTGTGCCGTACTGGACCAACGATGCTTTTGAATGAATGGTCGGGGTAGTCAGAATCGAACTGACGCCACGAGTTCCCAGGACTCGGATGCTTGCGTTACACCACACCCCGCTCAAATTGGTGCGCCAGGTGAGACTCGAACTCACAATCCCCTGCTTAAGAGGCAGGTGCCTGGTGCCGATTTGGCTACTGACGCATGCGTGTCAGAAGGCCGCGCGTCAGCAAGGGCTCACTTAGCTGACAGGCCCTCCCTAACGGTCGGGCTTCTGACACAGAATGGCGGAACTGAACGGACTCGAACCGTCATCGACCTGATCGACAATCAGGTGCCTCACCTCTCGGCCACAGTTCCCGAACATTTGCGATTGCCAATTTCCGATTGCCGATTTGTCGTGAGACGCGGTGCCATCAATCGGCAATCAAAAATCGAAAATGAATTGGGTGGGTCGAAGGGAGTTGAACCCTCACGGGCCGCAGTCACAGTGCGGTGCTCTGCCGATTGAGCTACGACCCACACAGAAGGGCGACAAGGAATCGAGTGTGACGAGACATTTTGCAGATGTAGTCACATTCAGCATTCGCCCAGAGTTGGCAGGGATGACGAGACTCGAACTCGCAAGTCAACTGATTGAAAATCAGTCCGCTTTCCATTTCGCGTTCATCCCCATTGGCGATTGATTCATTGAATCAATGGATCATTGAATCAATGAACCAATTTTGAGATTTGGTACCGGCGGAGGGATTCGAACCCACACTGTCTAGTTCCTAAGACTAGCGCCTCCTCCCGATTGGGCTACGCCGGCATCAGAGATTTCGGATTGCGAATTTCGAATTGCTAAATGTAAATTCATGAACTTCTCGGGGTTCGATCAAATTCGCAATCCGAAATTCGCAATCCGAAATGCTTTGGTGGACCTGGCACGATTTGAACGTGCGACCTCGACCTTCGCAGAGTCGCGCTCTCATTCCGCTGAGCTACAGGTCCATGATTTCTTCCGGCGGTGAGCGAGCTGCGCTGACAGCCACCAGTGCTGTCGCTCGATCTCACCACCGAAACTTTGGCGGAGGCGGCAGGACTTGAACCTGCACACGCAAAGCGCGGCGATTTAGCAAACCGCTGCCATACCGTTAGGCGACGCCTCCGAGGACTGCCGCCCGATTTCGCAGACGGTTCTGAAGTCTTGGCGGAAGGTGAAGGAGTCGAACCCTCGAGACGTATTGCTCGGCCTGGTTTTCAAGACCAGTTGCGCGCCACCGCGCGCCACCTTCCAAATTTGGCTGGGACGCCCGGATTTGAACCGAGAATCTCGGGTTTGGAATCCGATGGTTTGCAGTTAGCCTACGCCCCAAAATAATCCTGGTGCATGTGGTAGGACTCGCACCCACGAAGGACAATCAAGCCCGACTAATTTCGAAGGAGGGTGCTTTTGCTGCTCAGCCACACATGCAAATGGAAATCTCAGATCTCAAATTTCAAATTCCAGATTTCAAATTCAAGAGTCAGATGATTTCAAATTTGAGATTTCAGAATTCAGATCGCTTCGTGCTAAAAAATAGATGAAGGCAGAGAGTAAACGTACCGCGAACACACTTCGAGGCACACTTCTCCTGAGATGGCGATCTCGCGGACTCTCGCAAAGGACCGAGATCGTCATCCATTGAAGGCTCCCTGCCTTCATCTCTCGCAAATAGGTATTTCGATTGTCAAAAAACTAAAGGAGCGGGCTTTAAGCCTCCCAGGGAAGCTGCCCGCTCCTTCAATTCTCGCGTTTTTTGCTTTGAGATTTGGGAGCGGGAGGCCGCTCCCGCGAATTATTGCCTGATACGACGGCTATCTATGGACGTCTCTTGTCCGAGTCTGCCGCCAAAAATATTGGTCCGCAATGAGACCGACGCCGAGCTCAGACCTAACGAACAGACGACGGTATACATGGCGGCGCACGGCTGCCATTTCGTCGAATGTTCTTTGTTTGTCCTGCTCGTCATCATTGAAAGTTTCTTCCTCGCAGTGCGCGATACGATGATCGCGCGAGCTCTCTTGTATAAAGTATCAATAGCGATCGTGTCAAGATCTTTCTATGAGAAATCGCCAACACGTATTCGCGCTCGCTTGGATTAACTCTTTCGATTGGTAGTTGCCTGAGGTCTAAAGATTCGGATTAATTTACGAACCCTGATTTCGGTTGAAGATCGCCGCATGGGTTATTCCGACAATCTCGCGCAGCATGAAAATCAAAGACGATCCTCGGAGACGGGTACTTAACCCACCACCTTCTTCTTCGGGCTCATCCTATCGCCGGAGGGTCTTTTGAGTCGTTCAAAGAATCCACCCAGTCCAGATTGAATTCATCCTCGACTACTTCTCCTCTAGCGAGCCGTTCCTGTCTTTCTTCCCAACGGAGATTGAATTCCTGGTTGAACTGCTCGCGGTGTCTGTTCTCCTCGTCCCATTCCTCGCGCGTCCGAAGAAACGAGAACGCAAACTCGTCATCCATGTGCGAGCCGTCGAAGTGCATGAAACCGGGACCCATGGTTGGATCACTAGCCATCATCACGCAGGTGTAACAGTCTTCATCGACTATCATTTCGCCCCGGCTTAGCGTCAAGGGCAATCGCCGCCGCTCGCTGTCAATGATGTTGATTGGTGTCCTTCCCGCAGAATCCTCGTTTGGATTCTCAAGCCAATCGCGTTTGATCTCTTCCAGCCGTGAGACTGATGCTGATAGGAAGAAGCTCTTTATATTTGGCTTCGCCACGTTGATGCGCGGCAAGTCTGTGACTTGCCGTTAAGTGCCCATGTAATCTAACGGTCTGTGACCGTGGCGGGTCGGAGACCCTGGAAGAAAGAAGGTTCGCGGCCGGCAAGTCGAAGACTTGCCGTGCATCAGAGTGGCAGAGCCATTAGAATTCACGCGCAAAGCCCGGTGTGAATGAGAAAGATCTTCCGAGGCAAGCCCCGCCATCCCAAAGTCCCGACCTGTCGCCACTAATCTCAAATCTGATCTTTGTGGATGTCCACAGACTGCGTTCGTGGCGCTCCCCCGTACTTCGAGAACCTCATAGAGTTATCGTCACCTCGCCTGCCCAGTTGACGACAAAGTATTTCGCTAAGCGAAAAAGTTCCAGCGGCGCGACCAAAAGCGGCGACAAGTCGCCGCACTCCAAAGGCGGTTGGTAGAGAAGCATGTTTACGCTACTCAAACTGGAAATCCTCAAACTGATCCGTTCCCGGAGTTTCTTGCTCTCATTCATCGCGCTGACGACATTCGTGGCGCTAATGCTCTGGGGGTTTTATTCCTACGCTGAGCGCAAAGCCGGGGAACAGGTGACCTCGCAGTTCAAATACACCTACGAATCCAAGAGCTATTTCAACGGCCTGACCTTTGCACTTTACTCAGTGATGTTTTCCTTCAGCTTGCTCATACCCATCTTTGTAGCGATGACTGCGGGCTCGCAGATCGCGGGCGAACGTCAGGCGGGAACACTACGCATGATCTGCGTGCGACCCGTTTCTCGAGTTTCGCTCCTGCTCTCAAAATTCCTGGTTGTGGCTTTCTATACATACTTGTTAGTCGCTTTCTTTATCGGTTTGAATTTGTTGGTGGGCTTGTTGTTCGTAGGCTGGGGCGATCTGCAACTGTATCCGGGCGCGCTCAATCTGGTGGATGAACCCGGCAGGCTTTTGCGCGACGAAGCGCTCTGGCGTTTCGCTTATGCCAGTGTATCCGGGACGTGGGCGCTGCTGGTGATTGCCGCCATCGCGATTCTCTTTTCAGTGCTCTTCGATAATCCGGCCACGGCAACTGTCGCGACTCTGGCTCTGTATCTCGTCTTCCATATCGTTGACCGCGTTGAGTTCTTTGAGCACCTGCGGCCATATTTCTTCACCACCGACATGGACTTCTGGCGCGATGTGTTCAAGCCCGAAATCCCCTGGCAAAGTTTTGGACGCTACGGAAGTATCTGCGGCGCTTACATCTTCGGCATTCTGCTGTTGGCGGTAGCAATCTTCGATCGGAAGGACATTACCACCTGAAGATGTGGGCCAAGATTCTATTGACTGTTCTCTGCTTGTCGATGATCGCAGTCGCGGCCCATTTCAATGCCTCGCGAGAACGGTCGCTGCTCGCCGCAGGTGCGCACGATGGACCTCGTCTGCGTCTGATGACCTGGAACATTGGTTATGCCGAACTCGAAAGTGACAGCCGCGCCCATACGAAAGATCTGCAAGCGGTTGCACAAACAATCTTGAGTAACGATCCCGAAGCCGTCGCCTTGCAGGAATTGACCGGCGCCGAGCAACTCAAGATCTTACTCGGTTATTTGCATGGTCGTTACCGTGGAGCAGTGGCGCCGGCGGGCAACTCTGATCGTGTCGACGCGGTGCTGGTCAAAGATCGCGATGCTGGTTTTGAATCCTTGCCGGCGGACGGAAACTTCGCAATTGCCGCATCGTTTCATCTGCGGCCGGAACTGCCGAAAATTGTTTTTGTAAGTGCGCACGCGGATGCCTTCAGCGCGGCTCGAAGACGGGTGTTTACCGGCGAGGTGGTTGACTGGGCGCGCAATCGCCCGCACCAATCGATAATTCTTATTGGTGGTGATTTCAACTTCGAGCTCACCACGAAAGACGAGTCACACTTGTACACGGACAACGTGAAGAATGACAGCGAGGCGTACAGTTATGCGCTGAAGTATTTTCGCGATCTGGGTCGAGACGCGGGATACACGGCGGTTAATGATCGCCGCATCGACTATCTCTTCGGGCCCACTGAAGCGGTGCTGCTGCGCCGCGCGGAAGTTCTGCGCGATGCGGGAGTGGGTCAAATGGATCATTGGCCTCTGCTGATCGAGGTCGCTCTTTGATTTCGCCAGGAAGAATCTCCTGACAGGGAATGCGGGAAGCTATTAGTCTTCGCCGCAGAGCGGCGTTTGAGTTTAGCCCGGCCTTTAAAGGCCGGGATTAGCAGCGTTACCAAAGATCGTCGCGTCAGCGACGGCTGAAACATTCAGTCAATCGTCGCTGACGCGACGTGAATCGCCCTTGCTTCGTCGATCCCCGGCCTTAAAAGGCCGGGCTAAAATCCACCGTCGCTCTGCGACGAAGCAGAAGCTTTGTTAGCTAGGTTGATCGACTCTTTGACGAAAAGTTTGTAGCTCGATCGTTTCGTCGCTCGCTCTCTGAAGTTCGATCAAATTTGAATCAAGTTTTTATGACGCAAGCGGTCTTACAAACTGAGCAGCTCAGCAAAAAATACCGGCGACGTGTGGTTGTGGACCAGCTGTCGCTAACGGTTGAGCAGGGCGACGTCTTTGGTTTTCTTGGCCAGAACGGAGCGGGAAAATCCACGACTATTCGAATGGCGTTGGGACTGGTGCGTCCAACATTCGGGCGGGTGAGCGTCCTCGGACACGATATGTCTCGCCACCCGCTCAGGGCGTTGAAGCGTGTCGGAGCGATCATTGAAGCGCCCGCCTTTTACGAGAATTTTTCCGGGCGACAGAACCTGCGAATGCTCGCGGCAATGTCCGGCGGCGCAGAGCGACAGCGCATTGAAATGGTTCTGGAAATCGTGGGCCTGCGCGAGCGTGCTCGCGATCCCGTGCGCGTCTACTCGCATGGAATGCGGCAACGCCTTGGTATCGCACAGGCTCTGCTGCCTAATCCGGAGTTCATCATCCTGGATGAACCGACTGACGGACTTGATCCGCAGGGACTGTGCGAGACTCGAATGTTGATTCAGCGGCTGCGAGATGAACTTGGTCTCACCGTCATGTTGTCGAGCCATCTGCTGCATGAGGTCGAGCAAATCTGCAATCGGGTTGCGATCATTGACGAGGGGCGCCTGCTGTATCAGGGCCCGGTTGAAGATCTAATTGCGAAAGACAATTGGATCCAGTTAAGGGTCGATCGCGTAACCGAGGCGTACGATCTGCTTTCCCGGAACCCGCGGCTCTCCCTCGATCGCAACGGTGACCAATCTATTTATGTGAAGACGGACGAAGCAGAAGTCCCGCTCATTAATGCTCTGTTGGTCCAGGAAGGCTTTCGCGTGATGGAGCTTTCGCCCCGGCGCGAATCTCTTGAGCAAGTATTCATGCGTCTCACAGGGAAGCACGAGCCTAAAAGCAAACAACAGACGACGTAAAAAATAGCGCGGGACGACTGATCGCCCCGCGCTCCAGCGAGCGCCGGAAGCTAATGAGGTGACGCGTGAGTTTGCCGGCTACAATTTCTGGCGGCAAAGCTCAATCAGTTCAACGGCAACTTTGTGCGAGCTGAAATGGTTAAGGCCTTCCTCGACTCAACCGAATACCGGCAAAGATTCGGCTCTCCTTAGAAATCAAGGCACATCGCGTAACTGGTAATGTCCTGATGAAATCCGCGGGTTGAGGTTTGGTTGGGGCTTCGGGTTGAAAGACGCGAGGCCGGCTCTTTTATTATTCTGCTGCCTCAATGTTTGCTGCCTGCTTACCTTTTGGGCCCTGAGTAATCTCAAAGGACACCCTTTGGCCCTCTTTTAAGGATTTGAAACCATTCACGTTGATAGCGCTGAAATGGGCGAACAGATCCTCACCGCCATCGTCAGGCGTGATAAATCCAAACCCCTTTGAATCGTTGAACCACTTTACTGTTCCTAAAGCCATGTTGTCTCCTTTTCTGAGGGTTGGCTTATATCACCGATCTAAACGTGTGACAAGATGCCCGACAATTCATGTCGTTAGCACATGATATGTCCGATCTAATTAGCAGATGAAGTGTCCGATCTGAGCGGGTGGGTGAAACTGCATGACAGGATGCAGTAATGAAGCAGATGACCCCAGCCGCAGTGGAGCGGGCAATGAGACTACAGGAC